>NZ_JBHVIV010000088.1:0-34524 GCF_042799475.1 Kitasatospora sp. NPDC057692
GTGATGGCGCTGCGGCACGGCGTGCTGCCCGCGACCCTGCACGTGAACGAGCCCTCGCCGCACGTCGACTGGTCGGCCGGCGCGGTCGAGCTGCTCACCGAGGCCCGGCCCTGGCCCGAGACCGGCGCCCCGCGCCGGGCCGGCGTGTCGGCCTTCGGCATCAGCGGCACCAACGCCCACACCATTCTGGAGCAGGCACCCGAAGAGGCCGACACGCCCTCCACGGGCAGTGGTGCTGTGGTGCCGTGGGTGCTGTCCGGCAAGTCGGCGGCGGCGCTGCGCGCCCAGGCCGACCAGTTGCGCGAGTACGTGGCGGCCTCGCCGGAGCTGTCCCCCGCCGACGTGGGCTACTCGCTGGCGACGGGCCGCACCGCCTTCGAGCACCGCGCCGTGGTGGTCGGGCGCGACCGCGAGGAACTGCTGAGCGCCCTGGACGGCGTGACCGGCACCCAGGTGACCGACGGCCTGACGGCGTTCCTGTTCACCGGCCAGGGCGCACAACGTGTCGGCATGGGCCAGGAGTTGTACGGGGCGTTCCCGGTGTTCGCCGCCGCCTTCGACGAGGTCTGCACGGTGCTCGACGGGCACCTCGACCGCCCGCTGCGCGAGGTCCTCACCTCCGACGCCACCGCGCTGGAGGGCACCGGCTACGCGCAGGCCGCGCTCTTCGCGATCGAGGTCGCCCTCCACCGCCTCGTCGAATCCTGGGGCATACGCGCCGACTACCTCGTCGGCCACTCCGTCGGCGAACTCGCCGCCGCCCATGTCGCCGGTGTCTGGTCACTCCCCGACGCATGCGCCCTCGTGGCCGCCCGCGGACGCCTGATGCAGGCCCTGCCCGCCGGCGGCGCCATGGTCTCCGTCATCGCCACCGAAGAAGACCTCCTCCCCCACCTGATCGGCCACGAGGACCGTGTCTCCATCGCCGCCCTCAACAGCCCCACCGCCACCGTCCTCTCCGGCCACGAGGACACCGTCCAGGCCATCGTCGAAGCCGGCGGCTGGAAATCCACCCGCCTGCGCGTCAGCCACGCCTTCCACTCGCCCCTCATGGAACCCATGCTGGAGGACTTCCGGCAGATCGCCCAGCAACTCACCTACCACGAGCCGAAGACCGCCCTCATCTCCAACGTCACCGGAGAGGTCGCCTCCCCGGAACTCGTGTGCTCGCCGGAGTACTGGGTCCGCCACGTCCGCGAGGCCGTCCGCTTCCACGACGGCATCACCACCCTCGACAACCGCGGCGTCACCCACTACATCGAACTCGGCCCCGCCGCCGTCCTCACCGCCATGGGCCAAACCTGCGTCGAGAACGGCGAGTTCATCCCCCTCCTCCGCAAGAACCACCCCGAGGAAGAATCCGCCGTCACCGCGCTCGGCCGCATCCACACCACCGGCCTGAGCATCGACTGGACCACCCTCTTCACCACCGCCCACCGCGTCGACCTGCCCACCTACGCCTTCCAACGCGACCGCTACTGGCTCGACGCCCCCCACACCACCGGCGACCTCACCCAGGCCGGCCTCGACGCCACCGACCACCCCTTCCTCGGCGCGGCCCTCCCCCTCGCCGACAGCGACCGCCTCGTCCTCACCGGCCGCCTCTCGGTCCGAACCCACCCCTGGCTCGCCGACCACGCCGTCGCCGGAGCCATCCTCTTCCCCGGCACCGCCTTCCTCGAACTCGCCCTGCAGACCGCCGACCGCACCGGCTGCGACCACATCCACGAACTCACCCTCGAAGCGCCCCTCATCCTCCCCGAGCACGGCGGCATCACCCTCCAGATCACCGCCGAAGCACCCGACGACACCAACACCCGCACCCTCACCATCCACTCCCGCCCCGACCACACCGACCCCGACCACCCCTGGACCCGCCACGCCACCGGCGTTCTGGGCATCGGTGACGGCACCACCGCCGCCGAAGCCGACCTGACCGTGTGGCCCCCGGCCGGCGCGGAGCCCGTCGAGGTCGGCGACCTCTACGAGCGCTTCGCCGAGGGAGGCTTCGGCTACGGCCCCGCCTTCCAGGGCCTGCGGCAGGTGTGGGTGACCGGCGACGCCGTCTACGCCGAGGTGCGGCTGCCCGAGGACCAGCAGTTCGCCGCCGCCTCCTACGGCCTGCACCCGGCCCTGCTGGACGCCGCCCTGCACGGCCTCGCGCTCGGCTCGATCCTCGACAGCGGCCCCGACAGCGGCCCCGACAACGAAGGGGAGGGCCGCCTGCCGTTCTCCTGGACCGGCGTCTCCCTGCGGGCCTCCGGAGCGACGGAGCTGCGGGTGCGGATCGGTGCCGCCGGCACCGACGCGGTCTCGGTGGCGGTCGCGGACTCCTCCGGCAGCCCGGTCGCCGTCGTCGACGCCCTGGTGCTGCGCAGGATGGCGGCCGGGCAGCTCGGGTCCGCCCGGCCGTCCGGGCAGGAGTCGCTGTTCCGGGTCGACTGGCCGTCCGTGCCGGCCCCGGCGCGACAGCCCTCCGGCACCAGGCTGGCCCTGGTCGGGTCGGACGACCTCAAGCAGATGGAGGTCCTGGACGAGCTCGGGTTCCTCCTGGAGTCCTACACGGACCTGGACGCCCTCGCCGGCGCCGTCGCCTCGGGCAGCTCGGCCCCCGCGATGGTGCTCGTCTCCTGCCCCTCCGCGCCGGACGGTGCCGAGGCCGAGGCGGTACGGGCCGCCACCCACCGCGCCCTGGCGCTGGTCCAGGGCTGGCTCGCGGACGAGCGGTTCGCGTCGTCCCGGATGGTGTTCGTCACCCGGCGGGCGGTCGGCACCGCCCCCGACGAGGGCGTCTCCGACCTGGCCGACGCCGCGGTGTGGGGCCTGGTCCGCGCGGCGCAGTCGGAGCACCCCGACCGCTTCGTCCTGGTCGACGTCGACGAGGACGCGTCCTCCGGCCGGGCCCTGGGCGCGGCGCTGCTGTCCGGCGAGCCGCAGGTGGCGGTGCGCGGCGGCGAGCTCTCGGTGCCGCGGCTGGCCCGGGTGGCGCCCGCCCCGCAGGACACCGCACAGGACGCCCCGCAGGACGCCGCGCCGCAGTGGGACCCCGAGGGCACCGTGCTGATCACCGGCACGGGCCTGCTGGGCGGCCTGCTCGCCCGGCACCTCGTCCGCGAGCGCGGCGTCCGCCGGCTGGTGCTGACCAGCCGGCGCGGCCCGGCCGCCGAGGGCGCCGAGGCGCTGCGGGCCGAGCTCGCCGGGCTCGGCGCCGAGGTCGCCCTCGCCGCCTGCGACGCCGCCGACCGCGAGGCGCTGGCGGCCGTGCTGGCCGCGATCCCCGCGGAGCACCCGCTGACCGCCGTGGTGCACACGGCGGGCGTCGTCGACGACGGTCTGGTCGACGGGCTCACGCCGGAGCGGCTGGACGCGGTGCTGCGGCCGAAGGTGGACGCCGTGCTGAACCTGCACGAGCTCACCCGTCACCGGGACCTCGCCGCCTTCGTGGTGTACTCCTCGGCGGCCGGGGTGATGGGCAGCGCGGGCCAGGCCAACTACGCGGCGGCGAACTCCTTCCTGGACGCGTTCGCGCACAGCCGGCGCGGCCAGGGGCTGCCCGCCGTCTCGCTCGCCTGGGGCCCCTGGGACGAGCTGAGCGCGATGACCGCCACGCTCGACGCGGGCGACGTCGCCCGGGCGGCCCGCGCCGGTGTGGGAGGGCTGTCGTCCGAGGAGGGCCTGCGGCTGTTCGACGCGGCGCTGGGCCTCGGGGAGCCGCTGCTGGTGCCGATCCGGATCGACACCGGAGCGCTGCGGGCCGCCGCGGCGGGCGTCCCCCTTCCGGCCGTGCTCCGCGGCCTGGTCCGCACGCCGGGCCGTCGGGCCGCGACCGCGACCGGCGGCGGCGCTACGGGCGGCCCCTCGCCGACCGGGCGGCTGGCGGCGCTGCCGGAGGCCGAGCAGCTCGCCGCGCTGGTCGAGCTGGTGCGGGTCCAGGTGGCGGCCGTGCTGGGCCACGCGGGGCCGCAGGCGGTGGCCGAGGACCACCAGTTCGTGGACTCGGGCTTCGACTCGCTGACCGCGGTCGAGCTGCGGAACCGCCTGAACGCCGCCACCGGGCTGCGGCTGCCCGCGACGCTGGCCTTCGACCACCGCACCCCGGTCGACCTGGCGGAGCGGCTGCGCCGCGAGCTGGCCGAGGCCCCCGCCACGGCGGACCGGGCCCCGGAGGCGGCCGCCGCCACCACCTCGGCGGGCGGTTCGGCGACACTGGCCTCGCTCTACCTGGGGGCCTTCCAGCGCGGCAAGTGGGGCGAGGCCTTCGACCTGCTGCGGGCGGTCGCCGCGCTGCGGCCGCAGTTCGGCTCCGGCGCCGAGCTCGACAAGCCGCCGACGCCGATCAAGCTCGCCCGGGGCGAGGCGCCGACCCAGGTGTTCTGCCTCCCCTCCTGCCTGGCCCTGGCCGGGCTGCACCAGTACGCGCGGTTCGCGTCGTCCTTCCGGGGGCTGCGCGACGTGTCGGCGCTCCCGCTGCCCGGGTTCGTCCGGGACGAGAGCCTGCCGACCACCATGGAGGCCGTCGTCCAGGCCCAGGCGGCCGCCGTGGCCGAGGCTGCGGACGGCGCCCCGTTCGTCCTGCTCGGCACCTCGGCGGGCGGCTGGTTCGCCCAGGCCGCGGCAGGCCGGCTGGAGGAGCTGGGCGTGCGGCCCGCCGGGGTCGTCCTGGTGGACACGTACGTGCCCAAGAGCAACTTCGTCAACCAGTTCGGGCTGGCCCTGATGGACGGCATGACGGAGCGCGAGGGCACCTTCGTCGCGATGGACGACGACCGGCTGACGGCGATGGGCTGGTACCTGGACATCTGCAAGGAGTGGGAGCCGCGGCCCGTCGGGGCGCCCACCCTGCTCGTCCGGGCCGAGCAGCCGCTGGGCGGCGGAGCCGCGGCGTCCCCCGAGGGGTGGCGGTCCTTCTGGGACCTGCCGCACGACGTCGTCGACGTCCCGGGCAACCACTTCAGCGTGATGGAGGACAACGTCGCCTCCACCGCGGCCGCCATCGAGACGTGGATCGCCGCCCTGCCCCGGCGGGACGACGCCCGCTGAGCGCACCACCCGCCGCCGCGCCCCCAACGCGGCGGCGGGTGCACGGCACACGGTTCGTATTCGACCAGTACCGGCACGACCGGTGAGACCGAAAGGGACACCCATCACCATGGCATCGCCCACCAGCGACGACGACAGCCTGTGGCTGCGCCGCTTCCACCCCCAGCCCGAGGCCACGGTGCGGCTGATCTGCTTCCCCCACGCCGGCGGGTCCGCGAGCTTCTTCTTCCCGATGTCGGAGGAGATGTCCTCGGGGATCGAGGTGATGGCCGTCCAGTACCCGGGGCGGCAGGACCGGCGCACCGAGCCGGCCGTCGAGAGCGTCCAGGAGCTGGCCCGGGAGATCCACACCGTGCTCACCCGCTGGACGGACCTGCCCGTCGCGCTGTTCGGCCACAGCATGGGTGCCAGCGTGGCCTTCGAGGTGGCCCGGCTGCTGGAGCAGGAGTCCGGCATCGTCCCGGCCGCCCTGTTCGCCTCCGGCCGGAACGCGCCGTCGCAGCACCGCAGCAACCAGATCCATCTGCTCGACGACAACGGCATCGTCGCCGAGCTCCAGCGGCTCAGCGGCACCGACTCCCGCGTCCTGGGCGACCTGGAACTGCTGCGCTTCGCGCTGCCCGCGATCCGCAGCGACTACAAGGCGGCGGAGACCTACCGCTACGTCCCCGGGCCCCCGCTGCGGTGCCCCGTGGTGGGGCTCGGCGGGGACAGCGACATCCGCGTCGACGTCGAGGAGGTCGCGGCATGGGGCGACCACACCTCCGGCACTTTCGATCTCCAGGTCTTTCCCGGCGGGCACTTCTACCTCAGTGACCAGAAGGCCGCCGTCGTGAACACGGTCTCGGATTTCCTCATCGCCCGAAACCCGATCACGCTGCTGCCTTCACCGGGCACCGCCGCCGGTTGAGTGCGCGGGCCGGGGCCCGCGGGCCCTACGCCGGCTGAATTCCAGTTGAACACGCATTCCGCTGCATAAGGGGTGGTAGGGGTTGTCGCCGACCTTCCCGGTCAGCTTTGCTGAATGCGCCTAACGGGACTCCAGGAAAGAAGAAACACACATGCGCGTGTTGTTCGCCACCGTCTCCGAGAAATCCCACCTGTACACCATGGTCCCGTTGGCATGGGCGTTCGCCGCCGCCGGCCACGAGGTGCGGATCGCCAGCAACCCCTGTCTGGTCGAGGACATCAGCCGGACCGGTCTCACCGCGGTGTCCGTGGGCACGGACCACAACATCCACCAGATGTTCGCCATGCACCACGAGCAGCTGGAGAACGAGATCTCGGACTGGTCGCAGCCCTTCGCTGACCAGCAGACCTGGGAGAAGGTGCTCACCAAGTACCGGATGAGCGTCCAGTTCGCCTATCGGATCTACAACGACGGCATGGTCGACGACATGGTCGCCCTCGCCCGGGACTGGCAGCCGGACCTGGTCATCTGGGACCCGCTGACCTACGCCGCCCCGGTGGCCGCCCGCGTCGTCGGCGCCGCCCACGCGCGCATGCTGTGGTGCGTCGACGTCTACTCCACGATGCGCTCGGCCTTCCTGGAGCTCATGGAGCAGCAGCCCGAGGACCAGCGCGAGGACCCGCTGGCCGCCTGGCTGACCGAGCTGCTGACCCGCTACGGCTCCGACTTCGCCGAGGAGGTCACCACCGGCCAGTGGACCATCGACCAGATCCCGGACAGCCTCCAGCTGCCGCTGGCCGTCCAGCGCGTCCCGCTGCGCTGGGTGCCGTACAACGGGCCGTCGGTCGAGCCGGCCTGGGTCCGCGAGACGCCGCAGCGCCCCCGGGTCTGCCTGACCTCCGGCGTCTCCTTCGGCGCGCTCGGCGGCTCCTTCGTCCCGGTCCAGGAGATCCTGGACGCCGTCGCGGACCTCGACATCGAGCTCGTCGCGGCGCTGCCCGAGGAGGTTTCCGCCGGACTGGAGCGAATTCCGGCCAATACGCGCCTGGTGGACTTCGTGCCGCTGAACACGCTGCTGCCGACCTGCTCCGCGATCCTCCACCACGGCGGTTTCGGCTCCTGGACGACCGCGCTGGTCCACGGCGTTCCGCAGTTCATGGCCCCGATCCGGTTCGCCGACTGGTGGAACAAGGCCGACGTCCTGGAGAAGGCCGGTGCGGGTATCTACGCGCACGCCGGTAAGCTCACGGCCCAGGGCGTGCGCGAGGGGATAGAGCGGCTGCTCAACGAGCCCTCCTTCCACGAGTCCGCGGCCCGACTGCAGGCGGAGATCAAGTCCACGCCGAGCCCGGCCGACCTCGTGCCGGTGCTCGAGAAGCTGACCACGGAGCACCACTAGTGAAATACCGCGAACTGTCCATCGGCGGGGCTTTCGCCTTCACGCCGAACGTCTTCCCCGACGACCGGGGGTCGTTCTGCGCGAACTACACCGATTCCGCCTTCACGGAGGCGATCGGGCACCCGCTGCGCCTTGGGCAGTACCACAACAGCGTGTCCCGGCGCGGCACGGTCCGCGGGGTCCACTTCGCGGACGTGCCGCCCGGCCAGGCCAAGTTCGTCACCTGCACCCGGGGCTCGCTGATCGACGTGGTGGTGGACCTCCGGGTGGGCTCGCCGACCTTCGGGCAGTGGGACTCCCTGGTGCTGGACGCCGTCACCTGCCAGGGGATCTACCTCCCCGAGGGGCTCGGCCACGCGTTCATGGCCCTGGAGGACGACACCGTGGCCGCGTACCTCAACTCGACCGAGTACAACCCGGGCGCGGAGCACGAGATCGACCCCTTCGATCCCGAGCTCGCCCTGCCCTGGCCCGACGACATCGAGCTCCTGGTGTCGGACCGGGACCGGAACGCGCCCAGCCTCCGGCAGGCCCTGGAGGCCGGTGCCCTGCCGGACTACGAGACCTGCTTGGCACGCTACGCTGCACTTCGCACGAACTGACGTA
The DNA here is from genome assembly GCF_042799475.1 of Kitasatospora sp. NPDC057692. NCBI lineage: Bacteria > Bacillati > Actinomycetota > Actinomycetes > Kitasatosporales > Streptomycetaceae > Kitasatospora > Kitasatospora sp. NPDC057692. The sequence goes on from NZ_JBHVIV010000088.1 coordinate 7,956, forward strand.
CCGCGGTACCCGGCATCCCGACGTACCGACGGCACGCCCTGTCGACAGCTCCACCGCCGGCTGTCCCCACAGCCGGCGGTGGAGCCGTGCCGTTCACCGGACGGAAGGCCCCCGATGCCCGTGTCGGGCGGCCGGAAGCGGGCACGGGTCCACCCGTGTCCGACGGCGCGGATGCAAGGAATCCCGGTGGAGATGAAAGGGAAGGCATGCCGGTGATCGAGGTCCAGGACCTCCGCAAGACCTACGGCGACCACGTCGCCGTGGACGATGTCTCCTTCACCGTGGAGGAGGGCGAGATATTCGGCATCCTCGGCCCCAACGGTGCGGGAAAGACGACGACCGTGGAGTGCATCGAGGGCCTGCGGCGGTACGACGGCGGCAAGGTCTCGGTCATGGGGCTCGACCCGCACCGCGACAAGGAGCAGCTGCGGCAGCGCATCGGCATCCAGCTCCAGGAGAGCGAGCTGCCGCCCCGGCTCAAGGTCTGGGAGGCACTGCAGCTGTACAGCACCTTCTACAGCGACCCGGCCGACTGGCGGAAGCTGATCACCGACTGGGGGCTGGAGGCCAAGCGCGACAGCCGGTTCGGGCAGCTGTCCGGCGGCCAGAAGCAGCGGCTGTCCATCGCCCTCGCCCTGGTCGGCAACCCCCGGATCGCGGTGTTCGACGAGCTGACCACCGCGCTCGACCCCCGGGCCCGGCGGGAGACCTGGGAGCTGATCGAGAAGGTCCGCGCGCAGGGCGTCACCGTGCTGCTGGTCACCCACTTCATGGAGGAGGCCGAGCGGCTCTGCGACCGGATCGCGGTGATCAAGGAAGGGCGGCTGGCGGCCCTCGACACCCCGGCCGGCCTGATCTCCGCCGCCAACTCCGAGCAGCGTCTGCGCTTCGTCCCCTCCGCCCCGCTGGACGACTCGCTGCTGGCCGGGCTGCCCGAGGTCACGTCGGTGACCCGGGCCGGTTCCCGGGTGACGGTGACGGGCACGGAGAACCTGGTCTACGCGGCCGTCTCGGTGCTCTCCCGGCACGGGATCGTCCCCGGGGAGCTCCGCCTGGAGCAGCCGACGCTGGAGGACGCCTTCGTCAAGCTCACCGGTTCCGCGCCGGTCGGAAACTGAGCCGTGCCCGGACCGACCGACGCCGGGCCGCACCCGGCCCAGGACGACCTGCCGCCGGCCCGCCCGGCGACCACCCCGACCGAAGGCGGCCCCCGTCCGCCAGGAGGACACCCATGACCGGGCGCTCCCAGCTCACCCTCGTCGAGACGAAGCTCTTCCTCCGCGACCCGACCGCGGTGTTCTTCGTGATCGCACTGCCGATCATGCTGTTGGGGATCTTCCACATCATCACCACCAACTCGGACGACACGCCCGAGGAGAAGCTGGCGATGGCGGCGTTCGTCCCGGCGATGGCCATGTCCATGTGCCTCACCATGCTGTCGCTGAACCTGCTGCCCACCACCCTGGCGACCTACCGGGAGAAGGGGATACTGCGCCGCATGGCGGCCAGCCCCGTCCACCCCGTCAACCTGCTGCTCGCCCAGCTCGTCATCAATCTGGCGACGGCCGTCGTCGCGGCGGTGCTGGTGCTCGGCGTCGGCCGGTACGCGTTCGACACGGCGCTGCCGGAGCAGGTGCCCGCCTTCCTGCTGACCTTCGCCCTCGGCGCCTGGGCGCTGTTCTCGGTCGGCCTGGTCGTCGCCGCGATGGCGCCGGGCAGCCGCGCGGCGACCTCGATCGGCCTGTCGCTGCTGTTCCCCAGCCTGTTCTTCGGAGGCGTGTTCCTCCCGAAGGAGCAGTTGCCCGACACCGTGGCCACCATCGGGGACTACACCCCGCTCGGCGCCACCCTGCAGGCGCTGCGGGACTCCTGGGAGGGACACTGGCCCCAGACGCTGCACCTGGTCGTCCTCGCGACCGTCGGCGCGCTGTGTAGCGTACTGGCGTCCAGGTTGTTCCGCTGGCAGTGAGACCCGGGCCCACATCCGCCCACGCGAGGCCCCGGGGTGACCGCCCCGGGTCTCCCTGACGCGGTTCGTCCGCCGGCCGACGGCCGGCGGCGGCCGCAGAGAACAAGTACCGGAAAAGGAATCTGTACATGGAGTACACCTACCTCGGCCGCACCGCCCTCCAGGTGAGCCGGCTCTGCCTCGGCACGCTGAACCTGGGGGTCCGGGCGACCAAGGAAGAGAGTTTCGAGATCTTGGACCGCGGTCTGGACCGCGGGATCAACTTCCTCGACACCGCCAACCAGTACGGCTGGCAGGTCCACAAGGGCTTCACCGAGGAGCTGCTCGGCGAGTACTTCGCCCAGGGCGGCGGCCGTCGCGAGCAGGTCGTGCTCGGCACCAAGGTGTTCACCCCGATGACCGACCGTCCCAACGACGGCGGCCTGTCCGCCCGGCACATCATCGCCTCGTGCGAGGACTCGCTGCGCCGGATGCAGACCGACTGGATCGACATCTTCCAGATGCACCACATCGACCGCCACGCCCCCTGGGACGAGGTCTGGCAGGCGATGGAGATGCTGACCCAGCAGGGCAAGGTCCGGTACGTGGGCTCGTCCAACTTCGCCGGCTGGCACATCGCCGAGGCGCAGGAGGCGGCGAAGCGCCGCAACTTCCTCGGCATCGTGTCCGAGCAGTCCGTCTACAACCTGGTCACCCGGTACATCGAGATGGAGCTCATCCCGGCCGCCCAGAAGTACGGCGTGGCCGTCCTCGCCTGGTCGCCGCTGCACGGCGGGCTGCTCAGCGGCGCGCTGCGCAAGCTCCAGGAGGGCACCGCCGTCAAGACCGCGCAGGGCCGCGCGGTGGAGGCGATGGAGAAGCACCGCGACGCCATCGCCGCGTACGAGAAGCTGTGCGACGAGATCGGCGCCGACCCGGCCGAGGTCGGCCTGGCCTGGGTCATGTCCCGTCCCGGCATCACCGCGCCGGTCATCGGCCCGCGCAGCATCGCCCAGCTGGAGAGCGGCCTGAACGCCCTGGAGCTGAAGCTCTCGGACGAGGTGCTGGCCGAGCTCGACCGGCTGTTCCCGCCGATCGGCAACGGCGGCCCCGGCCCGGAAGCGTGGGCCTGGTGAACACTCTCACGACCCGCGTCGCGCGCTCCGCGCACGCCCTGGACACCCCCACGGCCACCCTGGCCGGCTTCCACGAGTGGCTCGACGCCCGGAGCCGGGCCGACGAGTCGAGGATCGACCGGATACCCTTCGCCGACATGCGCGGCTGGGGCTTCGACCCGGAGACGGGCAACCTCGTCCACGACAGCGGCCGCTTCTTCAGCGTCGAGGGTCTCGACGTCACCATGCCGGGCCTCCCGGTCGAGTCGTGGACCCAGCCGATACTCCTCCAGCCGGAGATCGGCATCCTCGGCATCATCGCCAAGGAGTTCGACGGCGTCCTGCACTTCCTGATGCAGGCCAAGATGGAGCCCGGCAACTGCAACGGGCTGCAGCTCTCGCCGACCGTGCAGGCCACCCGCAGCAACTACACGCGGGTCCACAAGGGCGCGGCCGTCGCCTACGTCGAGTACTTCCAGCAGCCCGGGCGCTACCGGACCCTCGCCGACGTGCGCCAGTCCGAGCAGGGCTGCTGGTTCTACCGCAAGCGGAACCGCAACATCATCATCGAGGTGGACGAGGACGTCGAGGTCCTCGACGGGTTCCACTGGCTGACCCTGCGGCAGCTGCACGAGCTGCTCGTCGTCGACGACCTGGTCAACATGGACTCGCGCAGCGTCCTCGCCTGCCTGCCCTTCCCGTTCCAGGGGAGCGACCTGGGCGACGGCGGCTCGGACGTCGCGCCGGTCCGCACCGACCTGCTCAGCTGGATCACGGAGGCGCGCACCCGGTACGAGCCGCGCGCCGAGCTCATCCCGCTGAACAAGGTCCAGAACTGGCACCGCTCGGCGGACCGGATATCCCACGAGAACGGCACCTTCTTCAGTGTCATCGCGGTGGACGTCCAGGCCGGCGGCCGCGAGGTCCGCAGCTGGTCCCAGCCCATGATCGAGCCGCACGGCATCGGTCTGTCGGCGTTCCTGACCCGGCGCGTCGACGGCGTCCTGCAGGCGCTCGTGCACGCGCGCGTGGAGCCGGGGTACACCGACGTCCTGGAGCTCGCGCCCACCGTCCAGTGCACGCCGGAGAACTACGCCCTGCTGCCGGCCGCCGCCCGGCCGGCGCTGCTCGACGACGTGCTCGGCGCGCCGGCCGAGCGGGTGCTGTTCGACTCGGTGCTCTCGGAGGAGGGCGGGCGCTTCTACCACGCCCGCAATCGCTACGTGGTCATCGACGCCGGCCCCGGCCTGCGCGACGTGGTGCCCGGACCCGACTACCGGTGGATCCCCGTCCCGGAGCTGCTCGGGCTGATCCGGCACAGCCACTACCTCAACATCGAGGCCCGGACGCTGCTCGCCTGCCTGCAGAGCGTCGACTCGCCGACGGTGGCGAAGTAGTCGACCGGCCGGGCCCGCACACCGCACCGACCGCCCCGGCGGCGGCGCGGCGCGCGGGCCCGGCCGCGCCGTTTCCGGACCGTTTCCGCACCGCGGCCCGGCGCCGGCGGCCGGGCGATCCGGGCAGGGTCACGCACTGCCACCCGATCCGTACCATTTCGATACCGAAGCCTGGATGAGCTGGGAAGATGCTCGCCGGGCGGAGCGGGCCCCGGTAGCATCCGGCTCAGGCCACCCCGGACCGGCGCAGGCACCACAGCACCGCCCTGCCGTTCCGCCGGGCGGCTGACTCCCGCGGGCCCGCCCGGGGGCGGCCTCCGGCACGACCGGCCGGTGGCGTCGCCCGACGGTGCCCGTGCACACGGCACGCGCGAAGGGCAGTCGCGCGGAACGGCGAAGGGCAGCGTCTTGGCGGACAGACTCACCGGTGGCGACTCCTCACTCCTGCGGCGGATCAACGCCGCGGTGACCCTCCGGGCGCTGCGCGAGGGCCATGCGGTGACCCTGACCAAGCTGGTCGGCGACACCGGCCTCTCCCGGCCGACGGTCGAGGGCGTGATCGAGGGGCTGGTGGAGACCGGCCTGGTCGCCGAGGTCGAGCAGCCGCAGCCGGGCAGTCAGCCCGGCGCCGGGCGGCGCGGCCGGCCGGCCCGGTGGTTCCGGTTCCGGGCCGAGGCCGGACACATCCTCGGCATCGAGATCGGCGTGCACGACATCCGGATCATCCTCGCCGACCTGGCCGGCGAGGTGGTGGGCACTCACTTCCGGCCGGTCGAGGAGAGCCTGGACGCCGAGGAGCGGCTCACCGCGGTGCGGTCGGTGGTCGCGGAGGTGCTGCGCAAGGCGGGCGTCTCCCGGGACAACCTGTGGGCGGTGGGCGTCGGCACCCCGGGCATCGTCGACCGGGACGGCACCGTACAGCTGGGCACCGCGATGCCCGGGTGGACGGGCCTGGACCTCGGCGCCCGGCTGCGGCGCTCGTTCCGCTGCCAGGTGATGATCGAGAACGACGCCAACCTCGCCGCCATCGCCGAGCACTGGCAGGGCGCGGCGGTCGGCGCCGACGACGTCGTCTTCGTGATGGCCGGGCTGAGCCCCGGCGCCGGCTCCCTCATCAACGGCCGCCTGCACCGCGGCTTCGGCGGCGCGGCCGGCGAGATCGGCGCCCTGCATCTGCTGGGCCAGGAGGTCACGCCGGAACGGCTGCTCTCCACCACCGGCAAGCCCCTCAACCCGCTGGACGAGGCGGCGGTGGCCCGGGTGCTGAAGCTGGCCCGCGAGGGCGACGAGGTGGCCAAGGTCGCCACCGACCGCTTCCTGACCCGCCTGGTGCAGAGCGTCGCCGCCCTCGTCCTGGCCATCGACCCCCAGCTCGTCGTCATCGGCGGCTGGGCCGCCGGCCTCGACGGCGTCCTCGGCCCCCTGCGCGAACGCCTCGCCGAGTTCACCCTCCGCGCCCCCGAGGTGGCCCTCGCCGCCCTCGGCTCCGAGGTCGTCGCCATGGGCGCCCTCCGGGTCGCCCTCGACCAGGTCGAGGAGCAGCTCTTCGCCGTCAACCCGCCTGCGGTGGAACCGGCTTCGGCCCGCGCCTGAGCGACCCGGGGCCTGCCAAACCCAGATGGCCTCCAGCAGCCGTGTGCGCTGCCGGAGGCCATCGGCCTCGTTCACGAAGATCCGACAGAACCCGGTCCTACTGACCTACGGTGCCCAGGTCGAGTTGCATGAACTGGAACCGCACTCGACCGGGGGCTTCTGCTGGCTTCCGCGTCACTGCGGAGAAGCAGGTACGATGCCGGGTCGCATGCGGTCACTCGTCTTCGCAGTCGTCTTCCTCCGGCTGGACGGAGACATCCCCGTTGCTGCCCGTCCCGCCGAGAGGAGAGAGTCCTGCACGGCGGCCCGTCTCCGCTCCAGTGATGCCTCCGGAACGGCCAAGTCCCGCAGTGAGCCTGCCATCACCGCCCTGGTTGCCCGCCAAGGGTTGACGGGGGCCCGCACGGCGGCCCGTCTCCGCTCCAGTGATGCCCCCGGAACGGCCAAGTCCCGTACTGAGCCTGCCATCACCACCCTGGTTGCCCAGCAGCGGCCGCGAGAACTTGGGAGTCCTCTGAAAAGCAGGAACGGTGACCATCCTCTCGATCTCGACCCAGATCCCGGAAGGCGGCGCGGAGGTCGTGACGGAGAACAGCATGAACTCGTAGAGAGTCGGAAGGCGCTCCTCCGAGTAGCGGGGACTGGCGGCACAGCTCCGGGCCGGAGGCTGCGGTGGCCTCCGGCCGCCCTGGCCCGCGTCGGCGGGCTGGGGGACGGGGTCGAGGGCGCCGTTCGGGAGGGGTCCGGCGGCGGCTGCGGCGGCGCAGGTGTCGGCGGGGCCTCCGGTACCGCAGCCGGCGGCGGGGTCGGCGGGGTTGTCGATGTGCGGGTCGGGGCTGGCGGTGTTGGTGGGGACCGGCAGCTGGACCGGGCTGGAGAAGTCGATCAGCGCCTTGCTAAGGGTCTCCCAGAGGTGGCGGACACTGATCTGCGGGCCGCTCTCGTACCAGCTGCCGTCGGAGTAGTGGGAGGTGATGTAGGTGGTGTCGGTGATCCAGGTGTCGGTGCGGTTGTAGAGGTAGCTCTCGTCCCACCAGTGGCTGGTCTCGGTGCGGACGTCCTCGGTGGTGGTCCAGCTGATGCCGGTGAAGACGACCGGCTCGGGCTCCGGCTCGGGCTCCGGGGCCGGCTCCTCGTAGGGCGGGGTGCTCTGCGGCAAAGGGACGTACCGGACCGAGGCGGTGATGACATTCCTGGGACGGGGGGTGCCGCGCTCCACCGGCTTCGGCCGGGGCGGCGGCGGGTCGACCCTCGGCTCGGGCGTCGGCTCGGGGTTCGGCTGGGCACGGGGCTGGGGGTTGGACGTGCGACTCGTGGACCCGTCAGGGTTGACGACCTGGTAGATGAGGTGCCCGGCCAGCGCCACGACGACGACCGTCCCGACGACCAACGCGACGGCGCACGCCAAGGCACAGCCGACTGTTGCCGCGCCGGCTTCGACGACCGTACCCACTACGGCGGTCACCCCGGTCGCCGCTCCCACCCGGCCGGCCAGCGAGAGTGCTCCCCCACCGAGCTTGATCGCCCCGTGGACGAGTCCGCCGATGCTGAAGTGCCCGTTCGGGTCCCAGTTGTTGACCGGGTCGGCGTTCCCGTAGGCGTAGCGGTTGGCGGCGGCGGCCGAGCCGAGGCCGGGCACCCGGTCGTCGCCGGAGGTGAAGGTGCCGGTGCCCGGGTCGTACCAGCGGGCCTGGGCGTGGACCCGGCCGGTGGCGGGGTCGGTCCAGCCGCCCTGGAAGCCGAGGCCGGGGGCTGCGCCGGTGGTGGCGGTGGGCTTGCCGAAGGGGCTGTAGGCGCGTCCGGCGGCGAGGGCGCCGCTCCCGGTGTCGGTGGTGCCGAGGACGTCGTGGTGGGCGTCGGTGAGCAGGGTGCGGCCGGTGCCGCCGCCGCTCGGTGCGGCGGCGAGCGGGGTGCCGTCCAACGCCCGGGCGTAGGACCAACTGCCGTCGGAGTCCGGCTCCTTGGCGAGGCCGGGGTAACTGAAGGCGGCGGCCGCCGCGCTGCCCGCCGTCGCGGCGGTGAGGCGGTCGAGGGCGTCGTAGGCGTAGGAGCGGCCGTCGACGCCGGTGAGCCGCCCGAGCGCGTCGTAGCGGTTGGTGGAGGAGGCGGTGACGGCGCCCGCCGCGTTCTTGGTGGTCGTGCTGGCGAGGGTGCCGCGCGGGGTGAAGGTGTAGCCGGTGGTGGCGCCGTCGGCGGCGGTGCTGGAGGTGAGGCGGTTGCGCGCGTCGTAGGCGGCGGTGCTGGTGCCGGTGGTGGTGTGCTGGGCGGGGGTGCCGGTCCAGTCGGTGACGGAGGTGCGGTTGCCGGCCGCGTCCCAGCCGAAGTCGGTGCCGGTGCCCCTGGTGGTGTTGGTCACCCGGGTGAGCCGGCCGGCCGGGTCGTAGTCGTAGGTCTCGCCGTGCGGGTCGGCGGTGCCGGTGGAGCCGCTGGTGAGCCGGCGGCCGGCGGCGTCCCAGGTGTAGCTGAGCCGGGTGGAGACGTGGCCGGTGGGGTCGGTGACGGTGTCGGCGGTGAGGCGGCCGAGGCCGTCGTAGCCGAGGGTCCGGGTGGGTCCGGCGGTCTGCCCGGCCTTGCGCTGTTCGGTGGTGACCTGCCCGGCCAGGTCGTGGGTCAGGGTGCGGGTCAGGCCGGAGAGGCTGTCGCTGACGGTGCCGAGGTCGCTGTTGCCGCTCCAGGTGTAGCTGACGCGGGCGCCGCCGGGGTCGTTCTCGGTGAGCGGGCGGCCCGCGGCGTCGTAGGTGTAGGCGCTGGTGCCGAGCGGGCCCTGGCTGCCGGTGAGCAGGCCGCGGTCGTCCCAGGCGAAGGTCTGGGCGCCGCCGGGGGCGGAGGCGGAGGTGACCCGCCCGGCGAGGTCGTAGCCGAAGGTGCGGGAGGCGTTCCCGTCGCCGCCGGTGCCGGTCTCGGTGGTCAGCCGACCGAGGCCGTCGTAGCTGAACGCGCGCTGCACGCCGCCGGGTTGGGTGATGCCGGTGACCTGTCCGGCCGCGTCGTAGGCGCTGGTGGTGGTCCGGTCGGCGGCGGACTGGTCGGCGGGGACGGCCGGCAGCGACTGCGCCTCGGCCAGGCCCAGGGTGTTGTAGCGCTGGTGGGTGGCATTGCCGTTGGCGTCGGTGATCCGGGTGAGCCGGCCGAGCAGGTCGTGGCCGAGGCCGGTGACCGGGGCGGAGGCGGCGTCGCCGGGGCGCACGGCCGGATCGGTGAGCGTGGTGGCCTGGTTGCGGGCGTCGTACGCGGCGCGCCGGACCTGGCCGTCGGGGTCGGTGACGGTGACGGTGTTGCCGGCCGCGTCGTAGCCGTAGGCGGTGCGGGCGAGGACGGTGCCCGCCGGGTCGGCGACGGCCTCGGCGGTGGCCCGGCCGGCCAGGTCGTACGTGCGGGTGGAGGTGCGGCCGAGCGGGTCGGTGACGGTGAGCGGGCGGCCCGCGAGGTCGTACGTGTAGCGGGTGGTGCCGCGCCCGGCCGGGGTGCTGGAGGCCGGTTCGCCGAGCTTGTCGTAGGTGTACGCGGTGGAGGTGGCGCCGAGGGTCTCGGTGAGGACGTCGCCGAAGTCGTCGTGGGTGTAGGCGGTGGTGTACGTGTCGGGGGTGGCGGTGCCGTTGCGGACCACCGCGGTGGCGGAGATCCGCCGGTCCATGCCGTCGTAGACCGCGAGGGTCTGGGCGCCCGTCGGGTCGATGACGGACAGCACGTTGCCGTTGTCGTCGCGGCGGACCACGGTCACACCGGGCGTCGCGCCGGGGGTGGCGGGCGGCAGCGTGGTGCGCACCAGCCGGTCGCGCAGGTCGTAGGTGTAGGTGGTGGTGCGGCCGAGGGCGTCGGTGTGCGCGGTCCTGTTGCCGTCCGCGTCGTAGGTCCACTTCTCGACCGGGTTCAGCGCGGCGGCGGCGCCCGGCGGGGTGTACGCGGGCAGCCGGGCCTCGGTGCGCCGCCCCTGCTGGTCGTAGAGGTAGCGGGTGGTCCGGCCGGTCGCGTCCTGGGTGTCGGTGAGCTCGCCGAAGGTGTTGTAGCCGTGGGTCGTGGTGCCCTGCTGCGCGACCGGGGCGGCGCCGGGGGTGCCGTCCTCGACGGGTGTGGCGGGCGTGGTCGTGGTGGAGAGCCGGCCGAACAGGTCGTAGGTGTGGGTGGTGGTGTACGCCGGGTCGGGCTGGCCGGGGGCGCCGGGCTGCGGCATGCCGCGCGGGTCGGTGGAGGCGAGGACGCCGCCCCGGGCGTCCCGCCGGAAGCCGGTGACCAGGGCGGTGGCGGGATCGGGCCGCTGGACGGTGGCGGCGAGCTGGCCGGTGGCCTGGTCCCAGACGCTCTCGCGGACCTCGGTGCGGGTCCCGTCGGTGACGGCGGTGGCCGTGATCAGGCCGGCCCGGTCGTAGGTCGTCGTGGTGGTGCGGTTGAGTCCGCCGGGGTCGGCGACGGTGCGGACGTGACGGTTGGCCGCGTCGTACGCGTAGGTGGTGGTGCGGGCGGCGGCGCCGTCGCCGCGCACGTCCTTCACCACGTTGCCCGCGTCGTCGTAGGTGTAGGTGTGGAGGGTGATCTCGCGGCTGCCGGTCCCCTGCTGGTTCACCAGCGAGTAGGTCTCGGTGAGCACCAGGTTGTCGGCGGTGTAGGTGTAGGTGACCAGGTGCTGCATGGCGTCGGTGGCGGCGGAGAGGCGGCCGGCGGGGTCGTACATGTAGCCCTGGAGGCGGATGCGGCGCGGCGCGGTGTGGGCGGTCGGGTCGTCGACGAAGTCGAGGAGGTCGACGCCGCTCAGCCGGCCGTTGACGTCGTAACTGTAGACGTAGTGCGCGCCGTTGGGGCTCCAGCTGTCGGTGACGTTGCCGAGCTGGTCGTACGCCACGCGCTTGGTGGTGACGCCGTCCTGGACGACGGTGGTGAGCCGGTCCTGGGCGTCGTAGGCGTAGGTGGTGACGCGCGGGGCGTCGCCGCCCTGCGCGGCCGGGGTGAGGTCGGCGACGGTGCGGGTCGCCGGGTTGCCGTCCTTGTCGTAGGTGTAGGTGGTGCGGGCCTGGTGGGTGACCCCGGTGACGGGGTTCTTCACCGGGGAGCCGGTCTCGGTGGCGACCCGCCCGGCCTTGTCGTACGTGTAGCTGGTGACGACGCCGTCGGGGTGGGCGGCGTCCGTGGTGCTGCGCTTCGCCACGCGGCCGAGGTCGTCGTAGAAGGTGTTGGCGCTCTGCCCGTCCGGGGTGGTGACCTTGGTCTGGTCACCGTGGGCGTCGTAGCCGTAGGTCGTGGTGCGGCCTTCGGGGTCGGTGATGGTGACCGGCACGTTGCAGGTCGAGGCCGGCCCGGTGTGCCCGGGGTGGGAGTCGTTGACCGCCGGCGGGCTCGGCACGCCCTCCTGGCAGGCCCAGGTCGTCCGGGTGACCCCGCCGGTCGGGTCGGTCTCGCTGCTCTGGTTGCCGAAGTAGGTGAGGCCCATCGTGGTGGTGTGCAGGTTGGCGTCGGTGGCGCTGATCGGCCGGCCGTTGCGCCGGTCGCCCGCCCACGCCTCGCTGTGGTACTCGGTCCGCTGGGCGACGATCGGCTGGGAGGGGGTGCGGTAGCGGATGGTGGTGCCCAGCTCGTTGGTGCCCGAGTACCAGCCGTAGCGCTGGACGTTGCCGTTCTCGTCGACGGCGGCGGAGAGGTGGCCGACCGCGTCGTACAGGAACATCCGGGTGCGGCCCGGTGGCGGGGTCGGTGTCCCGTACCACCGGTACTCCAGCTGGCCCGCCGGGTTGTACTGGTAGTAGGTGTGCACGCCGCGCGGGTCGGTGCGGTGGACGATCAGGTTCGGCCGCGGCCCGGAGGTGTCCGTCCACCGGTCGTACGTCCAGCCGTTGTCGACCCCGGTGGCGGTGTTGTCGGACTTGCCGACGTGCTCGACCAGGTTGCCGTTGTACGTGATGGTGGTGCTGTTCTCGGCGCGGGCCCGCTGGACCTTGACCAGCCGCCGCGGGCCGCCGCCGGGGCGGCTCGCCTCGTAGGTGTAGGTGGTGCAGTTGTCGACCGGGTCGCAGACCTTGGTCAGGTAGTCGCCGTCGTACGTGTAGTGCCAGGTGAGCGCGCCCGGGGCCTGCGGCCAGGAGGCGGTCGACACCCAGTCGACCTTGCCGCCGGCGATCTGCAGGTACAGCATCCGGCCGGAGGAGGCGAGGTTGATCACGCTCAGGCTGCCGCTGGGGTCGGTGTCCTTGTAGAGGTTGCCGAAACCGTCGGAGCGGGTGACCTGGCGGCCGCCGTAGTAGTCCGTGCCGTCGACCCGCAGGTGTCCCGGACCGACCCACTGGCCGACCCCGCTGCCGCCGTACTCCGGGACGAGGCTGCCGTCCGGGTTGCGGCCGTAGTTGACCTTCCGTCCGTCCTCCAGCCACAGCGTGGAGATCTCGCCGCCCTGGTCGGTCATCCCGGTGTCCCAGAAGGAGGACCAGCCCATCCCGAACACGCCCTTGCTGGTGCCGGCGCTGTTGTAGGTCCGCTTGATCTGCAGGCCGATGCTCGGCTGCGGCAGGTCGAGGTCGATGTCCTGGCGGGCGTAGTTGCCGGCGTAGAGGTTGACCCCGGTCTCGTCCAGGGCCGCCGGGTCCAGCCCCAGGTGACCGCCGTCGTTCGGCACCGGGACGACCACGGTGAACGGGCTCAGGCCGCTGAACGGCGAGGTGTAGCCGGCGTCCTGGACGCGGATGCGCCAGTAGTAGGTGGTGTTCCAGCGCAGCGCGTCGGCGGGCGGTGTCCAGGTGGCCAGGACGCCGAACCCGGTGTGGGCCCGCAGCGGCGTCATACCGGAGCTCCAGCAGCCGCCCGCCGCCGGGTCGTTGGAGGGGCACACCTGGAACTCGGCGGAGGTGGGCATGGTGCCGTCGTCGGCGACGAAGGCGGACAGCTCCGGGGTGCGGGAGTCGACGGTCCCGCCGACGCCGGGCCAGCCGTCCCGGGCGGTCGGCGCGTAGTGCGGCACGGTCAGCGCGGCGGCCTGGGCGGCGGGGACTCCGTAGTGGGAGAAGAAGTAGGCGCCGTTGCTCCGGTCCACCATCTCGTACACCAGCAGGTAGCCGCCCGCGCCGAGGAACGGGATGACGGCGTTGAAGGTGAGGGACTGGCCGGGGGCGACGTCGGCGGGGAGGGTGGTGAAGGAGGCGATGTAGTTGATCAGGGTCTGGTCGGACCGGTAGAGGTGCAGGCCGATCGCCTGACCGGTGGTCGTCCAGGTGAAGTCGGAGGTGTTGGTGACCGTCAGCTGGAGGTAGCCGACCTCGTCGTAGCGCGGGGCCAGGACGAGCGGGCCGACCTGGTAGGTGGCGCCGTAGGTCTGGGCGGCGACCGCCTGCGGGGCGGCCTCCTTCGTCGGCGCCGCCAGCTGCTCCATCGTCAGCGGGGCCGGGCCTGCCGGGGAGCGCCGGCGCTTGCCGGTGTCGTCCACCTCGGGCTCCGGGATCCGGTACTCCGGCAGCTGCTTCGCGGCGGCGAGCTCGCCGAGGCGCCTGCTGTGCTCGGCGGCGTCCGGCGCGGGGTCCGGACCGGGGGCGGGCCGCAGCGGCTGCTGCGCGGCCTTGACCTCGGTGGCGATCCTCGCCCGCTCCTGGGCGAGCGGGCTGTCGTCCGGTGCCGCCTGCTGCGTCGGTGGTGGCTCGACCGTCCGCGCGTCGGCGCCGACCTTGCCGGGCGGCAGCGGTTTGGAGACCACCGTGTGGTCCCGGCCCGCCGCCCACGCCGCGGTCGGCGGGATGCCGAGGCCGAGCGCGAACATCGACAGGATCAGCAGCTGCGCGAGGCGGCGCCCGACCGGGCCGCCGCCGATCCTTCCGTACCAGTGCGTGTTCACGTGCGCGTTCGCGTGCTCGTTCACGTGCGGGTTCACGGCCCCACCCCAGGATCGCCGGACACTTGGTTTGCACGAACGGGTCTTTCCTGCCCCGGTCCTGCCCCGGTCCTGCGCCGCGGTGCCTCGCGCGGACGGGTCGCACAGAGATCGTCCGTAACCTATCGATCCTTGCGGCGCCTGCCCAGGGGCGACCCTGAACGGTTGCCCCTCGTTCAGGAACCCGTGACGTCCGGCCTCCCGCGCCCAGTTCGCCGGCCCGCCGGCTTCACCCAGTTCGCCGGGCACGAAACGGCCCAGGCCCGGGCGCCTGGTGGGGCGCTCGGGCCTGGGCCTGAGGGTTTTCGGGAGTGGTTCAGGAGGCGGCGGCACCCACGGGGGCGGCGCCGACGGGGGTGACCTCGACGAGGCCGGTCTCGCCGAAGGTCAGCTTGCAGGTGTCCGCGCGGTAGGTGGAGACGGCGAGCGCGACGAGCCGGCCGGCCGCGGCGTACTGCGTGGTCATCACCAGCACCGGCGACCCCGGCGGGCGCTCCAGCAGCGCGGCCTGCTCGGCCTCGGCGACACCCAGCTCGACCGAGCGGGACTCGCCGTCGACCTCCAGGCGCTCCAGCTGCCGCAGCACCGAACGGGCGCGGTCGCTCTCGGCACGGAAGCCGGGCAGGTGCGGCAGCGCGGCGGCGGGCACGTGCAGCGACTCGGTGGCCATGCTCCGGCCCTGCACGAGGCGCACCCGGCGGACGGTGTGCACGGGGGCGCCCTCGGCGACCCCGAGCGCCTCGGCCAGCTTCCGGGCGGCCGGGGCGGTGGTGCAGTCCACGGTGCGCCAGGCCTGGCTGCGGGCGGCGCCGGGCCAGCCCTCCTCCTGCCGGTTCACCGGGACGCCGACCCGCGGGGCGGCGATGAGGGTGCCGATGCCGCGCCGGCGGACCAGGCGGCCCTCCAGCTCCAGCTGGTCGAGCGCCTGCCGCAGGGTGGCCCGGGCGACACCGAAGCGGGCGGCGAGCTCACGCTCGTTCGGCAGGATCTGGCCGGTGGAGAACTCCGTGTCGATGGCGCGGAGCAGCACCGTGCGCAGGTGCCAGTACTTCGGTTCCGGTACCGCCGTGAGCTGTCCTGTCGTTCCCACCGTGTCCTCCACCCTGGTGTCTTCCGCGCTGCTCAAAGAGGGCGGGTCCCGGCCCGCTGCCCGCTGTTGCGGCAGGTGGGAGAGCGGGCTTTTTCCGTCCTTCTTTATTAAAGGTCCTTGCAGTAAGTGACCCTAGGGGCTGGATCGGGAGATGGTCAAGACCAATGGCGCGGCGCAGCGGGACTGCCTCAGAGTTTCATGGTGCGTTCACGTCAGCTCCGCAAGCGGACGCGTCGCGGCACGGCCCCGCACCCGGCAGTGGGTAGGCTGCCCGGGTGATCGTGGTGACGAGTGTGAACGTGAACGGAATCCGGGCGGCGGCCAAGAAGGGCTTCATCGAGTGGCTGGCCGCCACCGAGGCGGACGTGGTCTGCCTGCAGGAGGTGCGCTCCGAGCCCGAGCAGCTCCCCGTCGAGCTGCGCGACCTGGACGGCTGGCACACGGTGTGGGCCCCGGCCGCCACCAAGGGCCGGGCCGGCGTGGCGGTCCTCTCCCGGACGGAGCCGAGCCGCACGGTCATCGGCTTCGAGTCGGCGGAATTCGACAATTCGGGCAGGTATGTGGAAATCGACCTTCCCGGCCTGACCGTGGCCAGCCTCTACCTCCCCTCCGGCGAGGTCGGCACCGAACGCCAGGACGAGAAGGAACGCTTCATGGCGGAATTCCTCGTCCACCTCACCAAGCTCCGCACCCGCGCCGCCGCCGAGGGCCGTGAGGTCGTGGTCTGCGGCGACTGGAACATCGCCCACCGCCCCGAGGACCTCAAGAACTGGAAGGCCAACCAGAAGTCCGCCGGCTTCCTCCCCGAGGAACGCGCCTGGCTCTCCCGCGTCTACGACGAGGCCGGCTACACCGACGTCGTCCGCCACCTCCACCCCGACCGCACCGGCCCCTACACCTGGTGGTCCTACCGCGGCCGCGCCTTCGACAACGACTCCGGCTGGAGGATCGACCTCCAGGTCGCCACCCCCACCCTCGTCGCCAAGGCCGTCGAGGCCTACGTCGAACGCGCCGAGACCCATGCCGAGCGCTGGAGCGACCACGCCCCCGTGACCGTGACCTACAACCTGGAGCACTGACCGTGTCAGAAGGCTGGGCTGCACCTTGATCGGCAGCCCAGCCGGGACAATTCACACAGAGCGATCCGCCCGTCCATCGACACGCTCCGCACCCAGCCCGCAACAGCGCTCCTCACAGCGCCGAGCTATACCCAGCTCGTGAACGTGAAGCGCTACACCCCACCTCCACCCCACTCCTGGCGGAACCTGCCACCAGCCGACAGCACGGTCGCCTGGCCAGGTTGACACAGGGGGCAAGCCAGACATCTCGGGCCTATCCGCACAGCTGTCGACCCCTCGGAAGATCGGCCGGGCAGCACGGTCCACGCGTGAGCCCACAGTGCGGCGGGGCATTCGTGGCGCGAGTACGAAGACGGCGCCGGAAGATTCCTGTGCAGGACATGCACCGGCCGCCACCCACACGAACCCTCCGTCCTGGACCCTCATCCAGCCAGGAGGACTCGGCGACCCCTTGGCCCCCAGGGCTGACTGACGGTTGATCAGTGTGCACAGAAGTGTCTGTTTCGGATCATCAGCGTCCACGGGCGCTCGTCAGGCGTGGTCCCAAAGTGGTCCCAGGGCCGACCACCCCTCCGCAGACACTGCCCGTGATCGAGATGTGTCGGACCTTCAGCATGCGGCGTGGCGTCCGCTCGACGACCCCTGCGTCGCGGGTTGGTGGCCGTCCCGGCCCGGAGTCCGCGCCGGGACGGCCATCGACTACGTCCGTCACCCGATGACGGCCGTGCCATCGGCTACCGCGTCCCATCGGGTCGCTTCGGAGAGGGGCAAGGAGTGGGGGGAGGCGAAGTCGCGGTGCACGTAGTTGGTCCCGTTGCCGCGCCGGCGCGCCACCACAGTACCCTCACGGAGCCACTGCGCCAGCCACTCGCTCTCTCCCCTCCATGTCGTCGGCCCCGTGCTCAGCCGGGCCGTGAGTGCCGTCTTCGACAGGCCTCTCGCCCCCTCGCTGCGGAGGTCGTCGAGGGCTGCAGCCCGTGCGCGCTCGTTGTGCAGGTCGCGAGCAGTTGGCATCGCCCGCACGCGAACTGCCGCTTCGTCCAGTTCCATCCCCCGTTCTGCCGCCCAGCGGATGATGAAGGCGTCGACGGCGCTATCGCTCTGGACGCCGAGCAACAGTCCCAGGCACTCCAGGAGGGTGTCCTCCCGCATCGAACTGAACAGGTGGCTCGTGTCCAGGGGGCTGTAGTCGCCAGCGTGGGCCTTGCGGTGTGCCGCCCCACGCAGTTCCAGCACCTGCCGGATGATCGCCTCGGCAACATCGGCGGGAGGAACGAAGGATTCGGTCATGCCGATGACCGTATCGGAGCCAGTGCGATCGCCTGTGGTCAGCTCGGTGCATACGTGCACTGCTGGCAGTGGGTCGGTGGTGCGTGAGGCCAGAGGTGAACCGACGCAGCCGAAGCGATGGTGAAGCAGCCCCTTCGGCCGGCCCTCCTCCAGCAGCGCCCCACCAACGCCACACTCCCGCTGGAGGTCCGCGCGGCGCGAGGCAAAGCTGCGCTGAGCGCGGGACGACGGCGCCGCGTCGGGGTTCTTCGTGTGGACCTGCGGGTCATGCGTCGCGTGGCGGGGTATCGAGCGGGTCGGTACTGCCGGCCGGCGGGTTCGGGTGGGCGGCGAGCCAGTGCTGCAGTTCGCGGTGGCGGAACTGGTAGGAGGTGCCGGACATTCGCATCAGCCCGGCGTCGCAGCAGTGGTCCAGGAAGGCGCCGAGCCTGCGCGGCAACTGACCGCGGGAGCACAGGATGAAGACCAGGTACCGCCGGGCGCCGCTTCTGCTGAGCCACACCACGAATCCTGCGAACGATCCGAGGACGAGGCCCACCAGCGCCGTGTTGACGATGCTATCGGGCTCGTAACCCGCTGACGGGGGATATGCGAGGTAGTCGTAGGCGGTGTAGACCAAGGAGTACCCGATCATGACCGTGAGCCCGGCCACCAGGGCCAGCATCGCACCGAGAACGAGTTCTCCGCGGATGACGCGGCGGGGAGCGACGGCAGCGGCCGGGCGAACTCTGAGCACCGACGCGATTCCCCGCGTCAGCCCCACCGCGGCTCCGACGACTGCGGCCCAGGAGACTAGGACGGCTGATGCGCCGTAATCGGGCTCTTCGCCGAGGGCGAAAGAGAGCAGGCTAATTATGAGGGCCGCGCACGCGGCGCCGGCCAGCACGCCGGTCAGTAGGGCTTTGCGGACGTGGCGGCGTCCGGACGCAGTCCGCAGGGCGGCCAGGTCCGTACCGGCGGGCCGGTCGGTGCGGGAGCGTGCGGTGAGGAAGGCCGTCAGCGCCGCCACCGCCGCGTACACACAGACAGTCACGATTCTGGCGACAGGTCCCTCGCTCATTCCGATCAGCTCTGCTGTCAGCACGATCGGGCTCAGCACCACGAGTGCTGTCAGGGCCGCATCGACCCATTTCACCCGAGCTGCGCCGGCCATCGACCAGAGCTGGTGCAGGGCGAGGTCTGTGCCGGGTCCGGCCGGTGCGCCGGCGACGGGGTTGGTGGCGAGGTGGTGGGCGAGGCGGGCGAGCCAGCGGTGCGTGTCGGCGGCGCTGTACGGGGCGGGGTGGAGGGTGGTGGTGGCGGGGATGAAGCGGGCCAGGAGGTGGGCGTCGGGGGTGGTGTGGGCGAGGAGGTCGGCGGGGTCGTGGTCGCGGGCGTAGACGGTGGCGGCCAGGCACAGCCGCCAGGGGGTGGACAGGGTGGTGGCCAGCGAGCCGGTGGGATCGTCGCGCAGGGCGTCGAGGACGGGCTGCCAGCGGTCGCGGTCGAGGGCGCGCTGAGAGAGGTAGGTGTGGGCGTCGGCCGCGGGGACGGCGTCGATCTCGATGCGGGCGGCGTCGATCAGTCGGGCGCGCGTGGCCAGGGCGTCGTAGTGGGCGGTGCGGCAGGTCAGCACGAGCGGCCCGGCCTCACCTCCCTCCTGGTAGGAGTTGAGGGCGCGCAGTACCTCCAGCGCCCGGAGGGCGTTGGGTGCGGGGGTGCCGTCGGGGAGGGTGGGGTCCATCTCGTCCAGGCCGTCCAGGACCGGCAGGACGCGGTGGTAGCGGACGAGATCGGCGGCCGTGCCGGCAGGCCAGCCGTAGGCCTCGACGAGCCGGCGCACGAGCAGGTCGGACAGCGGGACGCGGGTGTCCCACGAGGCGAGCGACAGGCGCACCGGTACGGGGTCGTCGGCGTCGCGGCCCTTGATGAGGGCGAGCATCAGTTCCAGGGCCAGGACGGTCTTGCCGGAGCCGGCGGCGCCGGTGACGACGAGGCGCCGGGGGCGGGTGCCGCGCCAGTAGGCGGCGACGTCCGGAACGGTGGGCGTGCCGTCGAACAGCCGGCCCTCGCCGGGCGCCTGCGCTGCCCGGGCCGGTGCGGCGCGGAGGGTGAAGGTGAGGTTGATGCGGTGGGTGTCGCCGCCGAGCAGTTGCCCCCTTTGCCGGCTCTCGGCCTGCTTGACCTGGTCGGCCAGTTCGGCGGCCCAGCCGCGGGACTGGTTCGCGGTGTTGCGCTCCACCGGGCGGCGTAGCCCCAGCAGGCCGACCACCAGGCTCACCAGCGCCACCACGAGGCTCAGGAGGGCGATCCGTTCCGGGAGTGTGGGCGTGCGGCTCCAGGCTGGCTGCAGCACCGCGAATACCAAACAGGCCGCCAGTGCTGCCGCACCGCCCCAGGCGAGCCGCAGCCACCAGTGGCGATGTCCCCGTCCCCCGGGCGCCGGTCTCATCTCGGGCTCCCGGAGCCCGCGGCGGACACGGCATGGAGCCGGTGCGGCCGGACGAAGCAACTGGCTTGCAGGAAAGCTAACATGGCATCACATTAGGACCGAACGCTCGCGGTGGGCGACCACACATCCCGCGCTTCATGCGGCCTTAAGGATCACGGGTCGTCCGGTCCCCGCGGCCGCCTCGGCCGACTTCGAACTAGGGCCCGTATCTGGTTGTGATCAACTTGGGTGATTCGCCTGCGTGGGCAGGTCCTGATCCGGTAGACCATGGTGCGTGACGCGAGGGCAACTATCTGATGCGGAGTGGGAGTTCATCGGGCCGTACTTGCCGATCGGCGAGTACGGCCCGTACCCGGAGCGGCTGCGGCAGCAGTTCGAGGGTGTGATCTGGCGCTTCAGGACGAGCGCGCAGTGGCGGGAGATGCCGCAGGAGTTCGGTGCCTGGTCGACCGTCTCGAACCGCTTCCGTCAGTGGCGTGACGCCGGCGTCTTCGAGGCGTTGCTGGAAGGTGTGATCGCCGAGGCCGCGAAGCGCGGTGAGGTGGACTTGCCGCTGGTCGGCGTGGACTCCACGACTGTCCGGGCCCACCACGATGCCGCCGGGATGCACCTCGACCACGACACGCTGACCGCCCTGGAGAAGGCCGCCGACGAAGCGGAGAACGCCCGGCAAAAGGGGGCGGCCCGGAAGGACGAGCCGGGCAGGACGCCGTCGGCGACGCAGAACGGGAGGAACGGCGACGCATCCGACACCGGCGCGGACTCCGCCTGAAGGAAGCCCTGCTCGGACGCTCCAGGGGCGGGCAGACCAGCAAGGTCCACGTCGCAGGTGACCGCGAGTGCCGTCCGTTGGCGTTCGTCCTGACCGAGGGGCAGGCGGCCGACAGCCCGCAGTTCATCCCCGTACTGAAGAAGGTCCGTGTCCGTGGGCCCGTCGGCCACGACGCCGAGCTCTACAAGGAGCGCAACACCGTCGAGCGCCTGATCAACAAGCTCAAGGCCTGAAGAGGCATCGCCACCCGCTGCGACAAAACCCCTGCGAGCTACCTCGCCGCCCTCCACCTTCGCGGCGCGATGATCTGGATCAAGGACCTCACCAGCACCACCCATTGATCACAACCAAATACGCGCCCTAAGAGTCCGCGCCCGGCCGGGCCCCGGACGGAGGAGCCGCCACGGGAAGGGACGCCGGCCCTCCGTCAACGCGGCGCGGTTTCGGCGAAGCCGGTGATGGCGCCGAGGCCCGGCCGGCGCCGTAGCAGGACCGCGAGCACCCGGGCCCTCACTTCTCGTAGGTCTGCAGCCAGTCGCGCATCCGGTCGACTTCGCGCTGGATGAACGCCTCGTCGCGGAAGGCGTTGGCCATCACGGCGACGCCCTGGCTGAAGGCCAGCACGTGCATCGCCAGTTCGTCGGCCTGCTCGGCGTGCCCGAGCAGTGCGAACTGCTCGCGGAGCCACGTGCGGAACAGGGCGAACAGGCGGCCGGCCTGGCCGAGCATGGCGTGCTCCAGCTTGGCCAGCTCCGTGGTGAGGGTGCCCACCGGGCAGCCGTAGTCCTGGATGTCGGTGCGGTTGGTCAGCACGATCTCGATGTACCGCGTGATGCGGCCGGCCGGGGTCGGGGCTTCGGCCTCCCACTGCTCCAGCATCCGCCGGGTGCTGGCGAGGCGGGCCTCGATCACCGCGTCCAGGATCGCGTCCTTGGACTTGAAGTGGTAGTAGAAGTTGCCCCGCGACAGCCCGACGGCTCCGGCGATGTCCGCGAAGGAGGTGTGCTCGTAGCCGTGGTGGTAGAAGAGCCTGTCGGCCGCCACGACGATCTGCTCGCGGGTCGCCACAGCAGTCACAGCTGATCCCCTCATCTCGTAGGACGGTCGACCTGGAGGCACACCGTAGGTCAGGCGTCCTAGATCGTCAAGCCGTTGACACCGCCGAGGCGGGCCACCGCGGGGTCGGGTCCCGACGGCGGGCAGGGCGATCTCGAAGCAGCGGCTGCCCGGCCCCCGGGAGCGGGCCGGTACGGCGGCGCCCCGGACGGTCCGACGTCCGACGGGCGGCCGCAGGACCCGAGGGCCGCGACGGCCGCGCCCCGGGGGCTTCCGGTGACAGGCGGGTTCCACGCACGCACGAGAGCTCCTCCGGAGCCGGGTCCACGGAACCTACCGTGTGGCGCCCTCGGAGGGGAACGGTCCACGGCGGCGGCCGACTTCGGGCCGCCGACCCACGAACGGACCCCGATGCCCGCGACCCCGATGCGCGCGACCGGGATGCGCGCCGCCGGTGGCGGAGGCGATCGCGGGGCCCGTCACCGGTTCCGGGTGCCCCGTCCGGAGTACGACCGCCGTCCCGGACGCGGAAGCGCCCGCCCCGGCGTCGGCTCCGGGGCGGGCGCTTCGCGGCAGGCGCTTCCGGCAACCCGTCGAATTGCACAGCTTAGCAGTTGCTAATATTGGCAACTACGAGGAAGGGG
This sequence comes from Kitasatospora sp. NPDC057692, assembly GCF_042799475.1. Classification (NCBI taxonomy): domain Bacteria; kingdom Bacillati; phylum Actinomycetota; class Actinomycetes; order Kitasatosporales; family Streptomycetaceae; genus Kitasatospora; species Kitasatospora sp. NPDC057692. The sequence goes on from NZ_JBHVIV010000088.1 coordinate 30,211, forward strand.
ACCCGGGTATGGGTGTCTCACCGCACAAGGGTGTTCGGGCGTCGGCCGCTCCGTTCGTGGTCACGGGCGTCCTGCGGCGCCCGGAAACCAGTGGGCGGCGCCCGCTGCCGCCGTGCGGACATGCCCGCCGTCCCCTGCCCCCGATGGGTCGTCGGGGCCTCGGCGGTGCTCACCGCCACCTCGGGTGTGCTGGGAAGAGGTGGCGGTGAGCATGCAGTGGGAGCTCGAACGAACGGGTGACATCGGCGTCATGAGGCTGTCCGGGTTCCTCGGCGCCGGTGTGGTGCACCGTTTCACCGGCGCCGTCGACTGGACCGGCACGCGCTGTCCCGGGGCCGTCGTCGTCGACCTCGCCGCACTGCGGGGCTGGAGCGGCGACGGCGAGGCGGCGATCGTCAACGCCGCCGGCCGGCTCGGCCCCGACCGCGGTCCGCTGGCCGTGTGCGGCCTCGGCGAGCGGGCCGCACCCCTGCTCGTCACCGCCCGCGGCCTCGGCCTGCTGCGGCTGTTCCCCGACACCGACACCGCGCTGGCCGCCCTCGCCCCGCACTGACCAGCCGGTTCGCGGCATTGCTAAAGTCTGAAGAGATGATGCCCAGCCGAGCCGACACCCGACGCGGGCGGTGAACCCGATGACCGCCGACACGCCGCGACAGCCCTCCGTCACCGCCGCGCCGCTCTACCAGCACAAGGCGGAGTTCTTCAAGACGCTCGGCCACCCCGTGCGCATCCGCGTCCTGGAACTGCTCAGCGAGCGCGAGCACGCCGTCGCCGAACTGCTCCCCGAGGTCGGTGTCGAGGCGGCCCACCTCTCCCAGCAGCTCGCCATCCTGCGCCGCACCGGCGTCGTGGCCTCCCGGCGCGAGGGCGTCTCGGTCGTCTACCGGCTCACCAGCCCCGAGATCGGCGAACTCCTGACCGTCGCCAGGTCCATCCTCGCCACCCTGCTGACCGACCGCGCCGAACTCCTCGACGACCTGCGCCCCGACACCGGTCCCACGCCCGGCGCCTGACCCCCGTCCGGCCCCCGCCTGCCCCCTCCCGGCGGACGGTCGGCCGGTCAGTCGAGGAAGGCGACCCGGCCGGAGTCCAGGCGGTAGTACCCGCCGACCACCTGGAGCCGGCCCGCCCCGACCATCGGCCGCAGCAGTCGGTCGCCGCGCAGCGCGGCCACGGTCTGCCGGGTCTGGGCGTGGACGGTGGCCTCGACCAGGTCGCCGGGCTCCGTACCGAGGCGCAGGGCCTCCTCGTAGGGGCGCCGCAGGTCATGGGCGATGTCGGCCAGGTGGCCGGGCAGTCGCCGGCCGTCCCGGAAGCACTCGACGGCGGCGGTCACCGCTCCGCAGCGCTGGTGCCCGAGGACCACCAGGAGCGGGGTGGCGAGTTCGGCGGGCCCGTACTCCAGGCTGCCGGCCACCAGCGGATCGTGGGTGTGGGCGGCGGTGCGGATCACCATCAGGTCGCCCAGGCCCTGGTCGAAGACCAGCTCGGGCGGCACCCGGGAGTCGATGCAGGAGAACACCACCGCGAACGGCTCCTGGCCGGAGGCCAGCTCGACGCGGCGGGCGGCGCCCGCGTCCGGGTGCGCGGCCCGGTCGCCCGACCACCGCTCGTTGCCCGCCCGGAGCCTGGCCAGCGCCGACTCGGGCGTACGCGCCGGCATCGGCACCGCCTCGGCCGCCCCGACTGCCCCGACCGGGAGCGGCAGCGCGAGCGCGGCGGCGGTGAGGGCTCCCACCCTGAGCGCAGTACGCCGATTCACCAACCGCCCTGCCTCTCCCGGGGAACGGCACCCATGACGCCGCCTCACGATACTCCCGCTCCGCCTGGCCGCCGCCCGCCGACGGCGCGGGCGCGGGCGCCTGCGCGGTGCACGGCGCCGGCGTGCGCGCCGTCGCGCGGGTCGGCGGGTGCGCGGCCGGGGGCGGCCGTGCGCTGTGCACGGCCCGGGCGGCCACCGGGCCGTGAACGGCTCACGCGTCAGCGACCGGTGATGTCCACGAAGGCGCGGAGCAGGCTGTCCTCGACGTTGCGCACCGCGTGGAGGGTGTGGCGGCCGGGGCGGGTGGTCCAGCGCCGCGCGGCGGTGTCCCGGACCTGGAAGGCGCGCGGCGGCACGGGGATCTCGACCCTGGCGCTCGCGCCGGGCTCGGCGGTGACCTCGGCGAATCCGGCGAGCCGGCGCTCGGGGCGTTCCGGGTCGGGTTCGACCGGAGCGAGGTAGAGCTGGGCGGTCTCCCGGCCGAGGCGGTCACCGGTGTTGGAGACCTGGACGCGGGCCGTGAGCCCGTCGGTGTCGAGCCGGTCGTAGGTCCACGTGGTGTAGCCGAGGCCGTGCCCGAAGGGGTGGGCGGGGGCGACGGGTTGCCGACGCCAGGCCCGGTAGCCGATGAACACGCCCTCGTCGTAGTGGAGTTCACCGCCGCGGGGCGCGACCTCCCGCACCGGGGCGTCGTCGAGCCGGGCGGGCCAGGTGGTGGGCAGGCGTCCGCCGGGCTCGTCGGCGCCGAGCAGGACGTCGGCGAGCGGCGAGGACCCCGCCGCAGGCCTCGACGAGACGGCCCGGCCCAGGCTCGTGGTCCGCGACTCCGGCTGACCGCCCGGCGAGGCGGCACCCGGCGCCTTCCGCCCGGCGCCGGGGCCCGGGGAACCGCGGCGTACGGGGGCTCCGGCGTTCCCGCCCGGAAACGCGAGCGGAGCAGGAAGTCGGCCGGGCCGACTTCCTGCTCCCCTGCGGGTCACTGTCCGGCGGTCATGAGGCGCCGGCCGGGGGCGGGACGGACGTCGCCGGTGCCGAGACCGCGCGGGCCCTCGTCAGCGCCCTCGTCAGCGGTCCTCGCCAACAGTCCCCGGCACCCGCCGCCCCGGCCGGGGTCGTTCGGCCCCGGGTCAGGGGGTGGTGCAGACGGCGGTCGCCCGGATGGACTCGGTCGAGCTGCCGGTGTTGGTGCCGCGCACGACCCACGAGTCGCCGCTCGGGTAGGAGTCGGTGAAGAAGATCCGGAAGGCACTGGTCTGGCCGCCACCGCCGGTGGGCACCTCGCCGGCCGGACAGGGCACGTACGCGATCCCGTTGTCGCCCGGGGCCACGTCGACCCAGTCGCCGACGACCTGGTCGTGCGCGGCCAGCAGGGACGGGTCGGCGGCCTGGTCGTGGGGGGCGACGAAGGTCGGCTTGACGGAGGCGGGCTTGTCGGCGGGCCGGTCCTCGGCGACGGCCGCGGTGCTCGCGGCCAGGACACCGAAGAGGGCGAGGGCGGTCAGGACTAGGGGCTTCGTACGGGCCATGGCGGCCTCCCGGGGTTCAGGGTTCTGGGGGTGTTCCTCGGCGGGGGCTGTTCCTCCGCACCGGCCCGATCCGTACCCGAACCACCGACCCCCTCCCCCGAGCGGGAGCCCGGTTACTCGGGTGGGGGAACACCGCTGCCTGGCCGGGCTAACGGCCGGCCCGGGGCGGCGCCGGGCGCAGCGCGGCCCGGCGGTTCAGCCGTCCAGGAGCCCGGCGAGGGCCCCGGCCGGGTCGCCGTGCGGCGCGGCGGCCGGCCAGCGTCCAACGGTTCTCCCGCACCTCCGGCCCTGGGAGTTCGTCCTGCCCCCGGCCCGCGGTGAGCGCGGTTCGCGCGGGCGGTGTCCTGTCCCGGCGGCGTCCTGTGCCGGCGGTGTCCTGTGCCGGCGGCGTCCAGGACCGCTCCAGCACGTCGAGACCGGCGCTCCCGCCCAGCCGCCACGCCCCGGCCGCCCGGTCGAGGCGCTCCGCGCTGCCGCAGGCCTCCCGCACGCGGGCCGGGGTCCCCGGCTCGGGACGGGGCGCCGCGATCCGTACGCGGTCCCGCCGGAGGTCGAACGGCGGCGCCGGCCCGGCGGAGGTGGATCCGTGGGCGCGGGCATGGGCGTGGGCGAGCAGCTCACGGGCGCGCACGGCCGCGTCGGCGACCAGCCGCTCCCACCGGTCGGCCCCGGGCCCGGCCGGGAGCGGCGACGGCGGCCCGGGCGGCGGGGGCAGCCCGGGCAGCGCCGCCGGTGCACCGCGCCGCCCCCGGCCCGGGGGGCGGCGCCCGCCCGGTCGACCGCGGACGGCTACGGGCAGAGCCGGCCCGGGCGGCACTCGGGGTCGGTCGGGTCGCCGCCGGGGCGGTAGTTGGACCACCACAGGGGGGTGTTGCCGTAGTAGACGACCAGGTTGCCGCCGTTCTGGATGGCGAGGTAGGCGCCCGGGTGACGGCCCGTGCGGCTCTCCCACAGCGGACGCCAGGCGGCGTCGTAGGCGGTCAGGTTGCCGTCGTCCTGGACGTAGAAGTACGTGCCCACCCCGTA
>NZ_JBHVIV010000089.1:0-34034 GCF_042799475.1 Kitasatospora sp. NPDC057692
TCGCAATCCACACCGAGCCAGAAGGCCCTCACTCATTTCAAGATCACCACGCCGTGAGCCCTGTCACCAACCTCCGTGGTCAGTACACCTAGGCGGCGCGGGCGAAGAACGAGACGGCGATGATCCGCAGGGCGGCCGGCGGCCTTTTCGCGGGCCTCGCGCAGGGCGTGGTCTCGGGCGGAGAACCGCAAGGCGACCGCGGTGGCGGAGGAGACCTCGATGATCGGGTCGAGGCCGAACCCCACCAGGGCGGTGGAGGAGGCGACGGCGCCGGGCGACGCCCGCCGACCTGGCGGACGACCGGATTCGGCCGTGGCGCGCAGGGGCCGGGACCCGCGAGGATGCCCGCCATGACCATGGACAAGGCCCTGGCTCCTGCTCGTTCGAACCACCCGCCGGCCCTGGTGTTCGGGGCGGGCGCGGTGATCGGGATCCTGGGCGGGATGATCGGACTCGGCGGCGCGGAGTTCCGTCTGCCGCTGCTGATCGGCCTGTTCGGGTTCGCCGCGCTCTCCGCGGTCATCCTGAACAAGGCGATGAGCCTGGTCGTCGTCCTCGTCGCCCTGCCCGCCCGCCTCGCGGCGGTCTCCGCCTCCGACGTGGCCGCCCACTGGCCCGCCGCGGTCAACCTGCTCGCCGGAAGCCTGCTCGGTGCCTGGGCCGGAGCGACCTGGGCCGTACGGATGCGCAGCTCCACCCTCTACAAGGTGCTGGCGGCCCTGATGGTGCTCATGGCTGCCGCCCTGCTCGCCACGCACACCGCCACCTTGGGAACGCTGGCGCTCCCGCTGTGGGCCCAGGTGCCGATCGGGGTACTGGCGGGCTTCGGCATCGGCGTGGTCGCGGCCGTCATGGGCGTCGCCGGGGGCGAGTTGCTGATCCCGACGATCGTGCTGCTGTTCGCGGTCGGCATCAGGACGGCGGGCAGCCTCTCCCTGCTGGTGTCGCTGCCGACCATGCTCGTGGCCTTCGCCCGGTACAGCCGTGACGGAAGCTTCGCGGTGCTGGGCACCAACCGCCGCTTCACCCTGGTCATGATCGCGGGCTCGATCACCGGCGCGGTGCTGGGCGGCCTGTTGCTCGGGGTGTTCCCGGACCTGGTGCTGATTCCGGCACTGGCGGTGATCCTGCTGGTGTCCGCCGTCAAGCTCGCCCGGCACGACTGACGACGCCACGAGACCGGGGTGGGGCCGCGCCTTCGGCGCGGACCGGCGCTTGACCTTCGAGTCGGGTCGAAGGTCTACCGTCGGCGGTGTGACGACCTACCGCATCTCGCAGCTGGCCGAGCGCTCCGGCGTGCCGGCCACGACACTGCGCTTCTACGAGGACGCCGGGCTGCTGCCCGCCGACCGCACGCCGTCCGGGTACCGGGTGTACGGCGACGACGCGGTGGAGCGCCTGGCCTTCATCTCCTCGGCCAAGCTGCTGGGGCTGACCCTGGAGGAGATCCGCGAGCTGCTGGACCTCCGGGAGGAGGGGGTGTGCGCCTCGGTCCGGGCGAGGATGCTGCCGCTGGTCGCCCGGCGGATCACGGCGACCGATCACCGGATCGCCGAACTGCGCGCGTTCTCCGCCCACTTGGCCGGTGTCCACGCCGAGCTGACGGGCCCGACGCCCGCCGGGGCCTGCGGTCCGGACTGCGGCTGCACCACCACCGGCACACCGGCGGCCGGACCCGTACCGGTGACGCTGTCGCCGACCCTCCCGGACCGGGAAACCGAGCCATGGCGCGACGCCCCGGTGGCCTGCACGCTGAGCGGCGCCGAACTGGGCGAGCGCACCGAGCACTGGCAACGGCTGGCCGGCCGCGCCGAGCGGCACGAGGAGATAGCCGACGGCCTGCGCCTCTCCTTCCCCGCCGACGCCGACCTCGCCGGCGAGGTCGCGGCCCTCGCCGCGGCGGAACAGGGATGCTGCGCGTTCCTCGACTTCACCCTGCACCTGACCCCGACCGCCCTCCAACTGGACGTGCGGGCGCCCGAGTCCGCCGCCGGGGTGCTGGCCGACCTCTTCGGAGCGACCTCATGACCTCCTCCACTCCCCGGCCCTCCCGCCTCCGGGCCGCGCTCGGTGCCGGCGTGGCCGTGACAGCGGCCTGCGCGGTGTGCTGCGCGGGTCCGGTCCTGGCCGTCCTCGGCGGTATCGGCGTCACCTCCGCGATCGGCGCGCTGTGGATGCCCGTCCTGGCGGTGATCGCCGTGGCCGCCGGGATCGGCGTCCTGGTGCTGCGCAAACGGCGCCGCACCGCATCCTGCCGGACCAGCCCGGCGCCGGCCGACCTCGGCATGCCGACCCTCGGCCCGCCACCGGCTGACAGCACACCCGCCCGCTGATCGTTCGGCGCCCTCGGCCCACAGGCCGGACCGGGTGAACCGGCCCGCGGTCCCGTCCGGGCCCTCGGCGCCCCAGGAGGCCGACTCGCCGCGCTGACGTCGGGGTTCGCCGCCGGGCCGGTCGGCCCCGTGCGCGAGCCTTCGGGAGTGGAGGCCCTTCCGAACGGCGTCACGTGGTCGCGAACGTGAACGGCACCGTCCCTTCGAAGAGCTCGGTGACATCGCCGACGAGGTCGCGCGCCGGGCGGGTCAGGTCGAGTTTCGAGGTGGTGGTGAAGTCGAGGTCGGCCAGGGTGGTCCAGACGATGTTCGGGGTGAAGCTGGACTCGAAGGCGTAGACGCCGGCGCGCAGATCGGTCAGGGTGCGCCAGAGCGTCATGGAGATGTTGGGGCGTTCGGGGTCCGGGGTGCCCGCGGGCTGGGCGGTGTTGCGCATGACGCTGAGCAGGAAGGCGTACGCCTGGGCGTCGTCCACGGGCTCGGGGAGCCTCCGGGTGTAGTAGGCGGCCCTCGCGAAGCGGTCCTCGGGCGCGGTGGTCCCGGGCAGCGGACGGTCGCCGCCGAGGCCCTGGAACTGCCGCAGGTGCGCCAGCTGCCGGTCGTAGGTCGGGGAGTTGGTGACCACGGTGTACTCGGGGCCGTGGTGCACCCGGGCCTTGCCGTCGAGGTACTCGATGACGGCGGAGTCGCCGGTCGCGTCCTCCAGGGCCAGGTGGATGGTGGAGAAGGTGTGCGAGTACGGGTCGCCCTGCCCGAGGACTTGGTGCGGCGGGGCGGCCAGCGCCTCCGCGACCGTGGCGAAGGAGTCCAGATGGTACTGCAGCCAGAGCGAGGCGCTGAGCCCTGGCAGCGTGGTGTCGCGCTCCCCGAAGTCGGACTCGGCGAGCCACAGGACGTGCCCCGCCAGCCCCTTCTCGTTGACGCCGTCGGTGGTGGCGGTGTCGTAGGCCGTGGCCACCACGCTGCCGTGGCGGGAGGTCCAGTGCAGCGGATGGGGGTCGCCCACCCCTGCTCCGGTCCGTCTCACGCCCCGGGGCAGCGCCCAGAGGTTGGTGTGGAAGCTCTGCTTCCAGTCCATGTTCCGTCCGGTCAGGACCCGGCCGTCCGGCCGCCACAGGATGCGAGTACACATGATCGCACCCTAAACGGACCAATAGGGCGAACCGGGTATGCCTGTCCGGGGGTGTCAGGCCGTGTCGCGGGGCCGAGGACGGAGCCCGCGCCGTAGGGTCCGGGTCCGACGGCGTTCCGATGCCCCGGCGAACCGGGTCGTGGGCGCCGTGCCCGTGCGACGGAGCCCGCGGACCGGCGAGGTGGTGGTCGGTGTCCCCGGTGTCGCCGTCGCCGGATCCCGCTGATCTCTGACTCCCGGAGGAGCGCACGATGGCGACCGCCCGCTTCGGTCTCGAAGCAGCCCCGAACGATGACGAGTTCGTGTTCCGACTCGATGACGACGAGAGGATCGGGCAGGCCCGGGCCATCCTGGCGGGCACCGAGACGTCGAAGATCCATGTCCAGGGGCGGGTCGTCGCGGAGAAGTCGGACCACAATCCGGACTGGAACTTCCACCTGGACCCCGGCAGCATCACGTTCTTCGACCAGGCGGACGAGGACTGCGACGCTTCGGCGCACTACGTCGCGATGCAGCTGGACCGGGTGGGCGAGGAGGGCTTCCTGCCGGACAACGTCTGGGCTCCCGCACGCTCGAAGATCACCCGCGAGCTCGACTCCTGAGCGTCCCCGCCCCGTCCGCCCCCGGCCCGCCGCTGGGCCGGAAGGCGCAGCCCCGCAGGCCCGTGGGCCGCGGCCGCGTGACGATCGGCGGGACAGCACCACCTCACGCCGGCCGCCGATGCCGCGCGCGTCGTCCGCACACGGCATACGGCCGCCCGGAGAAGGGCGCAGCACCCATGACCCTCGACCGCCGACGCTTCCTCACCACCCTCGGCGCCGCCGCCACGGCAACGGCCACGGCCGTTGCCGGCGCCCCCGCCCGCGCGCTCACCGCCTTCCCTGCCCGCCCCCGCGGCTGGGCGGCGGCGCCGCCCGACTGGCAGGCGCTGCGGGACCGCCTGGGCAGTCGGCTGGTGCTCCCGGCCGACCCCGGCTACGGGACCGCCCGCCTCGGGTACAACGAGCTGAACGACGGCCAGTTCCCGGCCGCCGTGGCCCATTGCGTGTCCGCCGACGACGTGCGGGCCTGCCTGGACGTGGCGCGCGGGCACGGGCTCCCGATCGCGGCCCGCAGCGGCGGCCACGGCTACCTGGGCTACAGCGTCCCCGACCGGGGCCTGGTGATCGACCTGCGCGGGATGGCCGACGTCGTGGTGCACCCCGACGGCACCGCCGAGGTCGGCGCCGGCGCCCGGCTGATCGAGGTGTACGCGGCGCTCGCCCGGGCCGGCCGGCTGCTCCCGGCCGGCAGCTGCCCCACCGTCGGCGTCGCCGGGCTGACCCTCGGCGGCGGCATCGGCGTGCTGGCCCGCAAGTACGGGCTCACCTGCGACCGGCTGGGCGCCGCCGAGGTGGTGACCGCCGACTCGTCCCTGCTCACCGCCTCGCCCGACGAGGAGCCCGACCTGTACTGGGCGCTGCGCGGCGGAGGCGGCGGCAACTTCGGCGTGGTCACGCGGTTCGGCTTCGACACCGCCCCCGCGCCCGATCTGACGGTCTTCGTGCTCCGCTTCCCGGCCGGTTCGGTGACCGAGGTGCTCGGGGCCTGGCAGGAGTGGGTGGACGGGGCGCCGAACGAGCTGTGGGCCAGCTGCCAGATATCGGGCGGCACCCCGCCCAGCTGCCGGGTGGTCGGCTGCTACGTGGGCGGTCCGGGCGGCGCCGGCCCGCTGCTCGACCAGCTGGTCGAGGCCGCCGGCACCGCCCCGACCTCGCGCACCGTCTCCCCGAGGGACTACCTCGGCGCCATGAAGTTCATGGCGGGCTGCTCGAACGACACCATCGCCCAGTGCCACCCCGTCTCGGAGGGCGGAAGGCTCCCCCGGGCCGGCTTCGTCGCGGTCTCCCGGATGCTGGGCCCGGTGCCACTGGACCCGGCGAGGGTGACGGAGCTGATGGCCGGCCGCACCGGGGTCGACCTGCTGCTCGACTCGCTGGGCGGCGCGATCGGCGAGCTCGCCCCCAGCGCCACCGCCTTCCCGCACCGCGAGTCGCTCGCCAGCGCCCAGGTCTACGCCAGTGCCACGCCGGCGACCGAGGACCAGGCCCGCGCCACCGTGGACGCGATCCGGGACGGCCTGGCCGACCTCGGCGCGCTCGGCGCCTACGTCAACTACATCGACGCCACCCTGCCCCGCTGGGGCCGCGCCTACTACGGCCGGAACCTGCCCCGCCTCAAGGCCGTGGCCCGCCGCTACGACCCCGACGGCGTCTTCGCCTTCCCCCAGTCCGTGGCGTCCGCCTGACAGCAGCCGGTCCTGGTCGGCGAGGGCCCCGTCCCCGGCCTGCACACGAGCTCCGGTGAGGGCCCACCGGACGCCCGCTCGGAACCCTGCTCGATCACCGCCCACGATTTCGGCGACCGGCGCTCCGGAACGCCTCTTCCGGGTTGATTGACCCGGTGATCCGGAGTCGCCCGTGGAAGCGCGGCCACCCGGAGGACGACGATGGTGGACGAACCGAACGTCGGCCAGGCCGAACACTGAGGGGTATGCCCGTGCGGAAGTCACTGCTGCTCAACCGATCGGTGCGACGGATGGCGGCCGCCGCGGCCGGCTGCCTCGCGCTGCTCCCGGTCGCCGTCCCGGCGTCGACCGCGCAGGCCGCCACGAATCGCGCCGGTCATCGGCTCCCGGCGGACTTCGCCCACCCCGTGGCCGCGACGCGGGAGACCGTCTACGACCCCGTCTACCTCGTCCAGGCCAACTCCGGCCGGGGAGCGACGTTCGAGGTCTACGCGGGGTGGGACTACGCGCTCCTGACGAACCAGCCCGGAAACGGCACCGCCCTGGTCTTCACCCTGCACGCCGACGACCTCACTTACAGCATCGCGTCGACGTCGGCCAACTGGGGCGAATACCGGACCTGGTGTCTGTACGGAGCCGACATCAGGCTGGAGAAGAGCAGCTGCCGCACCCGCTGGGTGATCCAGGACCTGGGAGGCGAGCAGTTCCACCTCAAGGTGGCGGAGACGAAGAAGACGGTCAAGACCTCCAAGCTGCCGGACGCCAAGCGGTGGCTGGCCGCCGAGGAGGAGATCTTCACCGTCAACGAAGAGTTCGTCAGGTTCAGGCTCGTCCACCCCTGAACCCGCGTTCCGGCTCCGTGACGGCGGGGGCGTACTCGCCCTGGTCGTCGCGGCCGGCCGTCGGCTTCCGCAGGGTCCGCCGCCCGGAGCCGATTGCGGCCGAGAGGGCGAAGACCAGCAGTCCGAGGGCCGTCATGGCGGCGCCCGCCAGGTTGGTGAGGGGGAGGGAGGATTCGGGGTGCGGGCCGCCGTGCTCCAGGACGGCGGCGCCGAGCAGGGAGCCGAGGGTGATGCCGACGCCGAAGGCGGCGGTGTTCGCGGTGCCGACCAGGGCGGATCCGCGGCCCGCGATGCGCAGGACGTAGGCCTGGGTCGGGGCGAGCAGGCCGAAGCCGCAGAAGCCGAGCAGGAAGAGGGTGGCCACGGCCGCGCCCCTGTGGTGGACGGTGACGGTGAAGAGGGCGAGGGCGAGGGCGAGCGCCGCGAACAGGGCGGCCGCCGTCGGGACGAGGGCGCGGTCGGCGGCCCGCCCGGCCAGCCCGTTGCCGGCGACCAGCCCGGCGCCGTAGACCGCCAGCAGCCAGATCACGTCGCCCGTCCCGAAGCCCCGCCGTTGACGCGCTGGGCGTACTGGGCGCACCGGGTGCGCCGGCGAAGCCGTGACGGCGTCCTCGCGGGACGCGCGGTCAGCAGCAGTTCCCCTCGACCACAGCGGCGCCACCCCCGGCACCCTCGCGGCTCGGCCGCCCGTGGCGGCGGGTGTCCGGATGGGTGCGGGCCTGCGCCGGGCGCCGGGTAGGGCTGATTGGTATAGACATATCCGAGGGATCGGCCCATGATGGAGGGCACTTCCCGAGGGCGCGGACACCCCGTCGCAGCCCTCACCCGATGCCACCGTGTGAACTCCGGCCGTGGTCGATCCCGCTCCTCCCGGACGCCTGCACGACCACGGCGCGCAGCCGCCGACGGCACGGCCCGGCGCCTGTGCCACCCCTGCCGCGCCCGGCGAGGAGCGACGATGACCATCAGCCACGACCACCCCGTCCGGACCCGGAGCGCCGCGGTCTACCTGCGCTGCTACCCCTACGACCACTGGGACATGGCCGCGCACCGGTGGGCGCTGGAGGACTTCGCCCACCGCCTCGGCCTCGGAACCCCCGAGCTCTACCTGGACAACGGGACCTCCTCCAACGAGCTGCGGCCCCAGCTGCGCCTGCTGCTCGCCCGGGCCTCCAAGGGGCAGGTCGGCACCGTTCTGGTGCCCGGTCCCTGGGTCTTCTCCCTGGACCGCACCACCGCCGGCGCCGTCGTGCAGTTCCTCCACGCAGCAGGCACCCAGGTCGTGGAGCTCCCCGGGCGCGGCTTCCGCGCCGGAATCGCCCGCTGACCCGCTGCCGTACGGCGGTGGTGGCCCGCACACGGAGCTCTGGGCGGCGGCCCTTCTGCCTGACGGTCAGCACCCGCCGGCGGTGGTGGAGCGGGAGGATCCGGGCGCGGTGGTGCCCAGGGTGATCAGCTGCGGTTCGGTCGGCGTGGCCGAGCAGCAGCCACTGTCCTGCGCTGCCTCGGGCGCGTCGAAGAGGCCGGCGCCGCCGCACACCCCGGTCTCGGGGAGGGTGAGTTCGACCCGGGCGGCGGCCTCGTGGTCGCCGGCGAGGGCGGCGGCGACGGAGCGGACCTGCTCGTAGCCGGTCATGGCGAGGAAGGTCGGGGCGCGGCCGTAGCTCTTCATGCCGACCAGGTAGACGTCCTTTTCGGGGTGCGACAGCTCGCTCGCGCCGTGCGGGTAGACGGTGCCGCAGGAGTGCTGGTTGGGGTCGATCAGCGGGGCGAGGGCGGTGGGGGCCTGGAGGCGGTCGTCGAGGCCGAGGCGGACCTCGGAGAGGAAGGAGAGGTCGGGGCGCAGGCCGGTGAGGACGACGACCCGGTCGACGGGCTCGCTGCGGCGGCCGTCCTCGGCGACCAGCACCAGCCGCTCCCCGTCGGTCTCGACGGCGGCGGTGCGGAAGCCGGTGAGGGCGGAGGCGTGCCCGACGTCGACGGCCTTCTTGGCCCGCAGCCCGAGCGCGCCGCGGGCGGGCAGCTGGTCGGCCTCGCCGCCGCCGTAGGTGGAGCCGGTGATGCCGCGCCGCAGCACCCACACGGCGTGCGTGCCGGACTCCGCCTCGGCCAGGTCGGCCAGCTGGGCGAGGGCGGTGAACGCGGAGGCGCCGGTGCCGACCACGGCGGTGCGCCTGCCCGCGTAGCGCTCCCGGACGGCGGGGTCGCGCAGGTCGGGGACGCGGTAGGAGATCCGGTCGGCGGCCGCGCGCTCACCCAGGGCAGGAAGGCCGTTCGCGCCCAGCGGGTTCGGGGTGGGCCAGGTGCCCGAGGCGTCGACGACGGCGCGGGCGAGGACGCGCTCCTCCCGGCCGTCCGCGAACTCGACGTGGACGGTGAAGGGCTGCTCGTCGCGGCCGGAGTCGACGATGCGGTCCCGCCCGGCGCGCGCCACCCCGGTCACCCGGGAGTCGTAGCGGACGCGCTCGCCGAGCACGTCGGCGAGCGGCTGGAGGTACCGCTTCGCCCAGTCGCCGCCGGACGGGTAGGCGGCGCCGTCGGGGCGGGCCCAGCCGGTCGGGGCGAGCAGCTTCTCGGCGGCCGGGTCGACGACCTCGGCCCACGGCGAGAACAGCCGCACGTGCGCCCAACCGCGTACCGCCGTGCCGGCCGACGGGCCCGCCTCCAGGACCAGCGGCTCGATGCCGCGCTCCAGCAGGTGGGCGGCGGCGGCCAGACCGATCGGCCCGGCGCCGATCACGACGACGGGGAGGGGTTGCCCGGCAGCGGAGGCGTTCACGGGGATCTCCTTTGATTCGATGTTTGTCGATAAGGGTGCGCGGCTCCAGCATGGCAGCTGCTTTGATGTATATCAACATAGACATTCATCGAATCTTTGGAGGAGTGGCTGGGCGGGGTGCGGGCGGAGCCTTCAATGATTCGATGTATGTCAACATAGATGTATGTCGAACACCGGGATGCTGCCCGTGCTGGAGTCCGAGGCCGTCGTGCCGTGCTGCCCGCCGCTCACCGCCGCCCCGCTGTCGGAGGAGGATGCCGTGAGGATGGCGGCGATGTTCAAGGCGCTGGGCGATCCGGTGCGGCTGCGGCTGTTCTCCCGGGTCGCCTCCCACGAGGGCGCGGAGGCGTGCGTGTGCGACATCCAGGACGTCGGCGTCTCCCAGCCCACCGTCTCCCACCACCTCAAGAAGCTGCGGGAGGCCGGCCTGCTCACCTCGGAGCGGCGCGGGACCTGGGTCTACTACCGCGTCGAGCCCTCCGTGCTCGCCGCCATGGCCGGCCTGCTGGGCGGCGTCGCCCGCTGACCCGGCGGGCCCCGATCCCGTGGAGCACTCGTCCCATGTCTGATGGCACCGCCACCATCGCACCGATGACCTGCGGGGAACGGTCGACGGCCTCTCGGCACGTGCCCGCTGCTGTGAAGCCGATGAGGGTGAGGCGGTTCAGCGGGAGGGCTCGACCGCCGGGGTGGCCGTGGCGGTGAACGTGCGGCGCCAGGCGAGGGAGACGTAGACGAGGCCGATGAGGACGGGGACCTCGATGAGGGGGCCGACGACTCCGGACAGGGCCTGGCCGGAGGTGACGCCGAAGGTGGCGATGGCGACGGCGATGGCGAGTTCGAAGTTGTTGCCGGCGGCGGTGAAGGCGAGGGTGGCGGTGCGGTCGTAGGCGAGGCCGATGGCCTTGCCGAGGGCGAAGGTGCCGAACCACATCACGGCGAAGTAGACCAGCAGCGGCAGGGCGATCCGGGCGACGTCGGCGGGCTGGTCGGTGATGGTCTTCCCCTGGAGGGCGAAGAGGATCACGATCGTGAACAGCAGGCCGTACAGCGCCCAGGGGCCGATCCTCGGCAGGAACGTCCGCTCGTAGGTCTCGCGGCCGAGCTTCTGCTCGCCGAGGCGGCGGGTGAGGAAGCCGGCCAGCAGCGGGATGCCGAGGAAGATCAGCACGTTGACGACGATCTTGCCGACGGAGAAGTGCAGGTCGTCCTGGGCCAGGCCGAGCCAGCCCGGGAGGATGTCGAGGTAGAACCAGCCGAGCAGGCCGAACGCGACGACCTGGAAGACGGAGTTGAGGGCGACCAGGACGGCGGCGGCCTCGCGGTCGCCGCAGGCGAGGTCGTTCCAGATGATGACCATGGCGATGCAGCGGGCCAGGCCGACGATGATCAGGCCGGTGCGGTACTCGGGCAGGTCGGGCAGGAAGATCCAGGCCAGGGCGAACATCACCGCCGGACCGACCAGCCAGTTGATCACCAGTGAGGACGCCATCAGCCTCCGGTCGCCGGTGACGGTGTGCAGGCGGTCGTAGCGGACCTTCGCGAGCACCGGGTACATCATGATCAGCAGGCCGACGGCGATCGGCAGCGAGACGCCCCCGACCTCCACCTTCGCGAGGACGTCGTTCAGGCCCGGGATCAGCCGGCCCAGGCCGATGCCCAGGCCCATCGCGAGCAGGATCCACACCGCGAGGAAGCGGTCCAGGAAGGAGAGCCTGCCGACCGGTCCGGCCTCGGGGGAGTCCGGGCGGGCGTCGGTGTCGGCGGCGGTCACGGGCAGGACCTCTTCGTGTCGGCGCACGCGGTGGCGCGGGCGGTGGAGGCGAGGTCGCCGAGGAAGCCGACGAGGCTGTCCAGGGCGTCGGGGCGGAGCTTGTAGTAGGTGAAGCGGCCGCAGGGCTCGGTGTCGACCAGTCCGGCCTCACGCAGGATCTTGAGGTGGTTGGACAGGTTGGTCTGCCGGGCACCGGTCTCGTCGACCAGGTGCGTGGTGCAGAGCGCCTCGCGGGCGAGCAGCGTGAGGATCCGCATCCTCAGCGGGTCCGCCACGGCTTTCAGCGCGTCCGCCGGGCTGATTGCATCACTCTCCGCTGACATCACCATGTGGTGATACGTTAGCCGATGCCGGGGGCGGTTCCAAGCCTGCCCGGGGGGCCTGGGCGCGGCTCAGGATCCACACGCCGTAGGAATCGTTCGCGGGGTGCAGCTGATAGGTGCCCGCGCGCAGGTCGACGCGAAGTCCGGCGGCGGTCAGATCCGCCTCGAACTCCGCCGCGGTGTAGGTCCGGGCGTGCGGCGGCGGGTCCTGCAGGTGGAAGCCGACCAGGATCCGGCCGTTCTCGCCGAGCACGTCGCGCATCGCGCCCAGTGCCCTGCGCTCGGTTCCCTCGGCCAGGAAGACGATCACGTTGCCCACGCAGACGACCAGGTCGAACGGGCCGTCGTCGGGGCCGAGGTCGAGGATGTCGCGTTCCTCGATCGGCAGCCCCGGGTAGGTCCGCCGGGCCTGCCGGACCAGGGCCTCGTCGGGCTCGATCGCGACCACGTCGTGCCCGCGCCGCCGGAGTGCCGCGGCGACCCGGCCCATGCCGGCGCCGGCGTCGAGCACCCGGGCGCCGCGCGGCAGGAGCGTGTCGGCGAGCCGGGCCTCACCGTCGACGTCCTCGCCGGCGGAGATGAGGTCGGCGAACCGCCGGCCGAAGTTCCCGCTCTGCCCCGCCTCCTGCCAGCGGGTCCGCGGCTTCGTCGGCGGTATGGATTCTCCCTGCGGCAGCGCGGTCCTGTTCATGTCCCGAATCCTAAGGCGACGCCACTGATGCAGGTCATGGCCACCGGGGAGCCCGCCGTGGGGAGCCGCGGGCGGCGGCCGACCGAGCTTCTCGCATCACCGCTCACTGACATCATCGTATGGTGATACGTTTACTGGTGTCGGCGGCTGCTCGAAGCCCGGCCGCCGAGTGCCGCAAGGCCGTGGCCGCAGGCGGCCCGGCCGTTCCCGCCCGGGGTGTCGTGGACACCCCGCCCCCGAGGAAGAGTGAGATGACCACCTCCCCCGCAGCCTCCGTGCTGTTCGTCTGCGTCCACAACGCCGGGCGCTCCCAGATGGCCGCCGGCTTCCTCGCCCACCTCGCGGGCGACCGCGTCGAGGTCCGGTCCGCCGGCTCCCTGCCGGGCGACCGGGTCAACCCGTCCGCCGTCGCCGCCATGGCCGAGGTCGGCATCGACATCTCGGACCAGGAGCCGAAGGTCCTCACCACCGAGGCCGTCCAGGCGTCCGACTACGTCATCACCATGGGCTGCGGCGACGCGTGCCCGTACTTCCCCGGCAGGACGTACCTCGACTGGCAGCTGGAGGATCCGGCCGGCCAGGGCGTCGAGGCCGTCCGCCCGATCCGGGACGAGATCAAGAGCTTGATCGAGAACCTGATCGCCGAGATCGACGCCAAGCACCTGGAGGGCTGAGCGCGGGGGCACGGGCGAAGGGTGGTTGGGCCGCTCACCGGCACGGCGCCGATCGTGTTCCACGACCGCGGTACCGAACGCGGTCCGGAGCCCCGTTCACCCGCCGCCGACCCGCCTCGCGGCGGGGTGTCGGGTGGGACTTCCCGGGACGTGTGGTCCGTCCGAGTGACGCGGGAGGCGCGATGCCCCCGCACCTGGCTTCCTGGAGGGGGAGCGCAAGCCGGCGGGTCCGGTGAACGGGCCGCGTCTCGTGGCGCCGTCGCTCGAGGACGGAAGGTGAGTGCCGTGAACACTGCTGACAATCCGGGGAGCGGGCCCGACGGGAGCGGGCCCGACGGGGGCGGCCCGGCGGCGGAGCGGGAGCCGAGCGTCGGCGCCCGGCCGTCGCGGCCGCCGCGGTTCGCGCCGTACCACCATCCGGCCGCCGGCTGGGGCGCGGCCAGGAGCGTGACGGAGTTCCTGGTCAAGGAGCGGGCGCTGGTGGACGGGCCGCGGGCGATCCTGCGGATGAACCACGAGAACGGCGGGTTCGACTGCCCCGGGTGCGCCTGGCCGGACGACTACAAGGGCCTGCACCTGGACATCTGCGAGAACGGCATCAAGCACGTCACCTGGGAGATGACCCGCAAGCGGGTGGGCCGGGAGTTCTTCGCCGCGCACACCGTCACCGAGCTCTCCGAGTGGAGCGACTTCGCGCTGGAGGACCAGGGCCGGCTCACCGAGCCGATGGTGTACGACCCGTCCACCGACCGGTACCTGCCGATCGCCTGGCAGCAGGCGTTCGACCTGTTCGGCGAGACCGTGCGCGCCTTGGACGATCCGAACCAGGCCGCGTTCTACACCTCGGGCCGGCTCGGCAACGAGGCCACGTTCATGTACCAGTTGATGGCCCGCGAGCTGGGCACCAACAACCTGCCCGACTGCTCCAACATGTGCCACGAGGCGTCCGGGCGGGCCCTGCAGGCCGCGCTGGGCACCGGAAAGGGCACGGCCGACCTGAAGGACTGGGAGGCGGCCGACGCCCTGTTCATCATGGGCGTCAACGCGGCCTCCAACGCGCCCCGGATGCTCACCGCGCTGGCCGACGCCCACCGGCGCGGCGCGCGGATCGTGCACGTCAACCCGCTGGTCGAGGCGGCCGCGACCCGCACCATCGTGCCGCACGAGTTCACCGACATGGCGCTGAACAGGTCCACCAGGACCAGCACGCTCAACCTCCAGGTCCGGATCGGCGGCGACATGGCGCTGCTGCGCGGCATCGCCAAGGCCGTCCTGGAGCAGTCCGCACACGACCCCAAGGCCCTGGACGAGGAGTTCATCGAGCGGCACACCGCGGGCTTCGAGGCCTACCGCGAGCTGTGCGCGAGGACGCCGTGGGACGAACTGGAGCGGCAGAGCGGCCTGAGCCGCGAGCAGATCCTGCGCGCCGCCCGGGTCTACCGGGAGGCCGACCGGTCGATCTTCTCCTGGTGCCTGGGGGTCACCCAGCACGAGCACGGGGTCGACACGATCCGCGAGATCGTCAACGTGCTGCTGCTGCGCGGCAACCTGGGCCGCGAGGGCGCCGGCCCGTCCCCGGTACGCGGGCACTCCAACGTGCAGGGTAACCGCACCTGCGGCATCGACCACCGCCCGACGCCGGAGTTCCTGGACCGCCTCTCGGAGGTCTGCGGGATCGACGCGCCGCGCGAACACGGCAAGGACACGGTGGCGACCATCGAGGCGATGGCCCGCGGCGAGGTGAAGGTGTTCGTCGGCATGGGCGGCAACTTCGCGCTCGCCGCTCCCGACACCGCCTACACGTACGAGGCGCTGCGCCGCTGCGAGCTGACGGTGCACGTCTCCACCAAGCTGAACCGCAGCCACCTGGTGCACGGGCGCCGCGCGCTGATCCTGCCGTGTCTGGGCCGCACCGAGCAGGACCACCAGCGCGGCGGCCTGCAGGCCACCTCGGTCGAGGACTCGATGAGCATGGTCCACCTGTCCGTCGGGATGAAGAAGCGGCCCGCCTCCCCGCACCTGCTCTCCGAGCCGGCCGTCATCGCCGGCCTGGCCCGCGCCGCGCTGCCCGCCGGCAGCACCCCGTGGGAGTGGTACGTCGAGGACTACGACCGCATCCGCGACACCATGGCGAAGGTGCTCGACGGCTTCGAGGACTTCAACCGGCGGGTCCGCCTGCCGCTGGGCTTCCGGATCAAGCAGCCCGCCCGCGAGCTGGTCTTCCTCACCCCGTCCGGCAAGGCCGGGTTCTCCGCCGCGCCGCTGCCCGACGTGATCCCCGCCCCCGGCACCCTGGTGCTCGGCACGATGCGCTCGCACGACCAGTGGAACACCACCATCTACTCCGACAACGACCGCTACCGGGGCGTCAGGAACCTGCGGACCCTGGTCTTCCTCAACCCCGACGACATGCGCGAACGCCGCCTGGCCGAGTTCGACCCGGTCGACATCACCGCCACCGCCCGCGACGGCTCCACCCGCTCCCTGCACGGCTACCTCGCCGTCCCCTACGACCTGCCCCGGGGCTGCGCGGCCGGCTACATGCCGGAGATGAACGTGCTCTGCGCCATCGGCGACCACTCCACCCAGAGCGACCAGCCGATCATGAAGCACCTCAAGGTCACGGTGACCCCGGCCCGGGTCGGCTGAGCTGCGGTCAGCCGCCGTCAGCCGCGGAGCAGGCGCTCCAGCAGCAGGTAGGCGCGCTGCTCCGCGGCGGCCAGCACGGCCGGGTCCAGGTCCGCCTCCCACAGCTCGCCCGCCGCGGCGTCGGCGGCCTCGTGCAGCTCCACGACCGCCGCCGCCAGCCGTGCCGGGGCCACCGCGACGGCGGCCGACTCCGGTTCCCGCTCGGCCTCCTCGGCGGCGGCGGTGCAGGCGGCCAGGGCCCGTTCGACCCGCACCGCGGCCCGGTCGTGCACCACCAGCAGCGCGCACAGCAGGCCGACGCCGATGCCCAGCAGGCTGCCCAGGGCCCGGTCGCGCAACAGGCCCGTCGTCGCGGTCGGCGCGACCAGATCGCTCATCAGCAGGGCCAGCGGCGTCAGGAACACCACGCCCAGGCCGTAGTTGCGCACCACCAGGTACTCCAGCGCGAACTCCAGCACGATGATCACCAGTACGAGTCCGGTCGGCTCGGGCCCGGCGGTCAGCACGGCGAGGGCGATCAGCAGGCCGGCCGTGGTGCCCAGGGTCCGCTGCACCGCGCGGTGCACGGTGGTGCGGACGCTGACCGAGTGCAGCACCGCCGCCGCCGAGATCGCCGCCCAGTAGCCGTGGCCGAGTCCGAGCGCCGACGCCAGGAGACCGGCCGCCCCCGTGCCGAGTGCCATCCGCCCGGCGGGGACCAGGTGCACGGCCGACCGCTGCCAGGCCGACCCGCCGCCCACCCGCAGCTCGGCGACCCGCCGACCGGCGGCGTCGACGGCGGACTCCCGGCCGCGCACCGCCGGGCCCGCAGCGGGCGGACGACCCGAGCCCGCGTCGTCGGCGAGCGGGCGCAGCAGCACGGGCGAGCGGTAGCGGCCGGCGGCCAGCAGCCCCGCCTGGCCGCGCAGTCGCCCGGCCAGACGGGAGGCGTCGCCGGGTGGCCGGAGCGCCGAGCGGACCAGGACCGACCAGCACACGTCGGTCAGCCGCAGGCACACCCCGCCGCGGACCTCGCCGACCGGTCCGGCCGGGGGTTCGGCGCCGAGCGAGGAGTAGGCCAGCAGCACCGCGGCGCTCGCCCGGTGCCGGACCCGGCCGTGGGCCGTGCCGCCGGGCTCAGGGCCCTCCACCAGATCGGCCACCGCCCGCAGTGCGGCCGCCGTCACCAGCCGCTGCGGCCGGTCCGGGTGCCAGAGCCGACCGGACAGCGACCACGCCCAGGCGGACAGCGCGCCCACCGCCGCGGCCGCGGTCCGCGGTCCGACGTCCGCCGCGGTGGCGGCGCCGTTCGCCGCCACCGCGAAAGCGAAGAGCAGCAGCACCGCGCCCAGCCCGCCCAACCCGGCCCGGTCGCAGCAGAACTTCGCCGTGCCGGCCACCAGCGCGGTGACGGCGATCACCACGAGTGCCCCGGTCCCGCCCTCCGCCGGCCTCGCGGCCACCGCGAGCGCCGAACCGCAGGCCACCGCGGCGGTCATCGCCAGCGCCACCACGGCCAGCACCCGCGCCCGCCGCCGGTAGGGCAGGTTGCGTCCGAACGTCGTGGTGAACGCGCCGAGCATCGCGTACACCGCGAGCTCCGGCTGTCCGGCCGCGATCAGCGGCAGCGCCGGCAGCGCCATCGCCAGCGCCGCCCGGACCGCGAACCACAGCGCCCCGCCCACCCGGCCCAGGGCCAGCGCTCCCCTCGGTGACAGCGCCCGCCCCGCGCCCCGCAGCCGCCACCACCGACCCCTCCCGGCGGGCAGGCGGCGGGTGCGGGGGGTGGCACGGGAACGGGGCATACCCCGCTGTATACCAGTGCGGCCCGGCGGTTCCGGGTCTCCGCTCCCGTACCGCACCGGCGGTGGGCCGGGCGCGGGACCGACGCGGCCGTGGAAGGAGCAGGCCGTCCTGGAGAGCGTGCGTCAGCCGCTGCTTCCCCCGGGGCGGGGCGGGCCGTGGCCGGGGGCCGTTCAGCGCAGGCCGGCGAAGAGGTCGTTCTCGGGAAGCTCCGCGCCGGTGGTGTCGTGGACCCGGACGAACGTCTCCACACCCATCAGCTGGGTGAACTTCTCCTTGCCCATCTTCAGGAAGAAGATGTTCTCGCCCTGGCTGGCGTGCGCGGCCAGCGCGTCGAACTTCTGGCCGCCGAACCCGGTGGTGTCCACCCAGGTGCTGATCTCCTCGTCGGGGAGGCCGATCTCGGGCATCTCCGGCTCCTCGGAGCCCGGCTCCTCCCAGTCCGCGCCGAGCTCGCGCATGACCTCCCCGAACCGCGCCATCATCGAGTGGGGGGCCGTCGTCCAGTACACCTTCGGCGCCGTGCCGGCCAGCTCCAGCGCCCTGGACGTGATGCGGTTGGCCTGGATGTGGTCGGGGTGGCCGTAGAAGCCGTTCTCGTCGTAGGTCACGACGACGTCGGGCCGGTACTGCCGCATCAGGTCGGCGAGACGGGCGGCGGCCTCGTCCACCGGCGTCGTCCAGAACGAGCCTGGCGCGTCGTTGGCGGCCCAGCCCATCATCCCGGAGTCCCCGTAGCCGAGCATTTCGAGGTGGCCGACCTTGAGGACCTCGCAGCTGGCCTCAAGCTCCTGACGGCGCATCGCGGCGACGGCCGCCGGGTCGTGTCCGGCCTCGCCGGGCTTGACTCCTCCGGGGCCGTCCCCGCAGGCGCCGTCGGTACAGGTGACGAGCACCGTCCGGATGCCCTCGGCGGCGTAGCGGGCGAGCACACCCCCCGTACCGGTGGCCTCGTCGTCGGGGTGGGCGTGCACGGCCATCAGGGTCAGGGGCCGGTCGGTCATGGGGATCATCCTTCGGTCTGCCGAGTGTTCGGCCTCAGTCTGCGGCACGGGACCGACAGCGCGCGGTCCACCGTGTTCCTGATCGACTGTTGGGAACGAGGGAGCCGCCGCTCCCTATTCCGGGAGCCCGGGCTGCTACCGCCCGGACTCTCCGGGCCCGCTCGGATCGGCCGGATCGGTCTCCGCCTCCCGCGCGGTGGCCTCGGCCAGCTGGTCGAACGTGCGGTTCAGGACCGACCGGCGTGCCTCCTTGAAGCCCGGGGCGGGCTCCATGCCGTCGATGCTCCGCTCCCAGACCGCCATGAACGCCGTCTTCCACTGCGTGATCACGCCGGCGTCCGGCAGATCGTGGGCGCCGTGGCCGGCCCGGACGAGGGTGTGCAGCAGCTCCAGGTTGCACGGCACGGCGACGCCCCAGTACTCGTCGGGTTCGAGCTCGACGGGATCGCCCGCCATCGCCTCGGCGACCTCGGTGACGAGCCGGTCGACGACCATCGACAGGTGGTCGAGGGCCGTGTCGCTCTCGAAGTTCCCGCTGCCCCACGTGCCCACAAGCTCTCCTTCGAACGGTGTCGCCGTCTGTTCCGGACATCGAAGCAGACGGCACTGACACCGCCGGGCCGGGCGGCCGGGCGGAGCGCTACCGGCGGTTGTGGTGGACGATCTGGATGAGGTTGCCGCAGGTGTCGTCGAACACGGCCGTGGTGACCGGGCCCATGGCGGCCGGCTCCTGGGTGAAGACGACGCCCTGCGCACGGAGCCGGGCCGCCTCCTCGTGGACGTCCTCGACCTCGAAGGAGGTGGCCGGAATGCCGTCCTTGACCAGCGCCTCCTTGTACGGGGGGACGGCGGGGTGGCCGGAGGGCTCCAGCAGCAGCTCGGCGCCCTCGGGGTTCTCGGGCGAGACCACGGTCAGCCACCGGGCGCCGCCGCCGAGCGGGATGTCGTTCTTCTTCACGAAGCCCAGCACCCCGGTGTAGAAGCGCTCGGCCTTGGCCTGGTCGTCGACGAACACGTGGGCGACGTAGATCTTCATGCTCCGGTCTCCGGTTCCTGCTTCCTGCGGCTTGAGCCAGCGCGAGACGATCTGCTCAAGCGGTCGGGTGGTGAGGTCGTGGAACTTGTGGCGGCCCTCGCGCCGTGTCGCTGTCAGCCCGGCGGCCTCCAGTACGGCGAGGTGCTGGCTGACCGCCTGCCGCGACAGTCCCGGCCCGTGCTTCGCGGAGAGCCGGGCGCGGATCTCGAAGAGGGTCCCCTGTGCGGGCCGGTCCGGCGCGGACTGCCGCGCCGGACCCGGGCGTCCGTGCTACTTCGGCGCCTTGCGGCAGGAGTCCGCCGCGACGACGGCGGGGACGTAGTCGCCCCTCAGGAGGTGGTAGCAGTCCTTGAAGGCTTCCTCGCCGCCGTCCGCAGCGGTCTTGCAGGCGTCCTCCACGAGTTCGGTGGCGGAGTTCGGCGCCTTCTCCTGGACGTGGCGGGTGCACCCCTGCACGGTGGCGCTCGCGGTCGGGGCGGCGGCGACGAGACCGCCCAGTGCGAGGGAGAGGGTGCCGCCGGTCGCTGCGATGCGTCGTGCCAGCCTCATAGTGATCAGATCTTTCCGGGAGACGGTGACGTGGCGGGTCGGAGGAGGCGTGATCCGTCCGCCGACGCCGACCCGCGACATGTCTACCGAACCGCGCGCCGGGCCTCTCGGGACGCCGTGCCGACACCCGGCCAGGATCACCCGAAGCCGTGGATCGGGCGGGAGCGGGGTTGACGGCGCACGCGGGCGACCGGGCGTGAGGCGGTGCGGCCCGCCGTGGTGTTGGGCCGCAGCATCCTCGCGGCGATCGGCTGGGGCATCTCCGTCATCGTCAACCACCGCTGACCGCCCTCTCGCCGGGGACCCGGGTGAAATCGGCCTTTTCGGAAAGGAGTGATGGAAACTCAAAGAGTTTTCATCACGGGGGTGGTTGACTGAGGAGGTAACCCTCATCCGGTCAACTGCCCATCCCCGCAAAGGAAACGATCACATGATACGTCCGTTACGCGCCCTCGGCCTGGCCGTCCTCCTCACGGTGGTGTCCCTCACCGCGGCTCCGTCCGCAGGCGCCGTCCCCGCTCAGGCCCCCGCCGCGGTCGCGCGGTCGCTCACGCCCATCGGAGGCGGTACGGGGATCATCTTCCGGCTGAAGCCGACGCCCGAGGCCCCCACGGGCTGGTACCTGTGCACCCTCACCGCGGTCGGCCGCGATGCGGCGGGCAACCTGGTGGGCCTGACGAACGCGCACTGCTTCATCGACGAGCAGGGCAACAAGCTGGTCGGCGAGCAGGTCTACCGGGACACCTCGCCGGCGGGGACGGCCTTCGCCCCGGCCGACGTCAACGCCAGCCGGCCCGACCTGGAGACGGGGGCCCTCGGCACGGTGACGTACGTCAGCACGCCCAACAACCTGCTCAGCACCGGGCCCAAGGGCCTGGACTACGCGGTGATCAAGCTGGACGAGAGCCGGGTCGCCCCCACCGCGACCGTGGGCTCGGTGACCATCACCTCGATCGGGGCGCCGCCCGCCAACGGGACCCGGATGTGCAAGCAGGGCCACCGGACCGGCCTCACCTGCGGCATCAAGCTGGGCACCAACGGAATCTGGTTCACCCACCTGATCTTCACCAACTCCGGCGACTCCGGTTCCCCCGTCGTGGACGGCCAGACGCTGGTCGGCAACGCGTTCGGCGCCCAGCACAGTTCGCCGATCCTGAGCATCATCGACGAGATGAACGCCAACGGCGGAGTCGGCGCCGGCTTCCACCTCGCGACCTGAACCACCCCGGGCGCACCGGTCGGCCCCTGGCCTCGCGCCGGGGCAAGGACCGGGCCGGCTGTCACGGTGATCACGCGCCGTGTTCGATGACCGCTCCCGCGGCCGTCACCTCGTACACGGCGATGCCCAGCCGCGCGCGGACCTGCTCCGGCACGCGGAGGACGTGCGAGAGGCCTGACGTCGGGACGACGAGCGCGTACCGAACGCTCACTCCGGGTGCGGTCATCCGGCGCAGCAGTTGCCCGTAGGCGATGTCGGCGTCGATGCCTGGCCGGTTCGAGTGCCCTTTCGCTTCGGCGATGATGCGTTCGCCGTCCCGTTCCGCTTCGAGGTCGGTAGACGGGTCGGTCGGCGGCACGACGGCCCAGCCGGCAGCGGTGAGCCAGGTGCGGAAGGCACCGACGACCCGGTCCTCGTCACTGGGCCACGCGTCCAGAACGGGCGCGAGGAGCGCGCCGATCGCCACCAGGTCCGCATGCCGGTCCCGGCGGTGCAGGCGGCCCCGCGCGTCGGCATCGAGATCGGCCGGGCGGATGACCGCGAGGCGGAGTCCGTGCGCGGGAATCTCGGTGCCGCGGCGAGCGTCGTAGCGGGCCCGCTGCTCACCGCGATGAACGCCGCTGACGGTCAGCCGGTCCGGCTTGTCGAAGAACGGGACCGCTTCATCGTGCTGGCGCTCCCGGTACTCCACCACGAGCTTGCGCCGGGGCCAGTAGCCGTCGACGGGCAGCTTGACGCGGCGCCCGTCAGCGCCGGGGTCGCCGCGCAGCCAGTCGAAGCGATGCTGCCGCTGAGCGCCCTCACCGAGATACTCGTCGCAGAGGTCGAGGACGTAGGCCTCGTCACTTCCGGATCTCCCACCCATGACACGGCATCCTGCCAGGAACCCCCGGCAGGTCGCCGCCCCACCGGCAGCCCGCGCAGGACGAGTGGGCCGGGAGCGCCTACCGGGCCGTGACCGACCGCGCCGCCGGACCGCTGCCGGGTCGGCCCGGGGGTACGGGAGGACCGGTCCGGCGGACGAGGCGTCCGCGTGAGGTGGCTGTCCGTGTTGCGCCGATCCGCCCCGGGCGGGCCGCGGCACCCGGTACAGTCGATGAGGAGTCAGTCGAGTCGGCGTGCACGAGTGGGGGCATCGTGGTCGACAGGGACCGTCGGATGTCCCGTGAGCGGAGGCTCGCGCTGGGCTGGGAGTGGGACAACCTGCTGGCTCGCGTGCGCAAGCTGGACGGCTTCGGTGACTTCCTGCGCCCGCCGCGCCTGGCGAGCCTGCTGCCGGCCGCGGCCGGCGGGCCGGTCGCGATGGTCAACGTCAGCCGGTGGCGGTGCGACGCCTTCCTGGTCACCGTGGACGGTGTCGAACCGGTGCCGCTGCCCGGCCTCCGCGCGGAAGACGTCGTGGCCCGGGCGAACGCCTTCCTGGACTCGATCGGAGCGGCCCAACTGGCCGGGGACCACTACCGGCGCGTCAGGTACCGCTTCACTTCGGGCGACCGGACGGCCGCCTCGTTCCAGGAGCACCATCGGGCGCGGTCCGCGGCGGCGGCCGCCCGCGCGGCGATGGAGGCGACCCTGGACGCCACGATGCGCTGGCTCTGGGACGTGCTGGCCGAGCCGGTCCTGCGAGCCCTGCCGCGGTCGGCGCCGCCGGACGGGGACGGGCGGCAACCGCGCCTGTGGTGGTGTCCGACCGGCCCGCTGACCGTCCTTCCGCTGCACGCGGCGGGCCACCACGAAGCCCCCGGCGGGGCCGTCCTCGATCACGTGGTCTCCTCGTACACCCCGACGTTGCAGGCGCTGCTGCGGCCCGGCGCGGACGCTCTGGCGGCCACGGATCCCGGCGCCGAGGACCGCATGCTCATCGTCGCCGTGTCCGAATCGGACGGTCAGGTCCTGCCTTCGGCCGCCGGGGAGGCCGAAAGGCTGCGCGCGCTCTTTCCCGGGTCGCGCAGCACGCTGTTGGCGGACGGCGACGCCACCCCCGAGCGGGTGCTGCACGAATTGACGCGCCACAGGTCGGTGCACTTCAGCTGC
Source organism: Kitasatospora sp. NPDC057692 (assembly GCF_042799475.1). Taxonomy (NCBI): domain Bacteria; kingdom Bacillati; phylum Actinomycetota; class Actinomycetes; order Kitasatosporales; family Streptomycetaceae; genus Kitasatospora; species Kitasatospora sp. NPDC057692. Next base: position 23,109 of record NZ_JBHVIV010000089.1, read on the forward strand.
CACGGTGAACAGGACTTCGCCGCCCCCTCCCGAGGCGGGCTGCTGGTGAACGGCGGCCGGGTGACGGTGGCGGACATCGCGTCCCGGGTCCACGACGGGGTGTTCGCCTTCCTGCCCGCCTGCAAGACGGCCACCGGGGGAACCGCGCTGGCCGACGAAATGATCTCGCTCGCAAGCGCGTTGCGGTACCAGGGATACCGCCACGTCCTCGCGACGCTGTGGTCGGTGTACGACTCCGCCGCGGTCCGCGTGGTCGACGACGTGTACGCCGAACTGACCGGCACCGGGGAGTTCGTCCCCGATCGTGCCGCGTACGCCCTGCACCAGGCGGTGCTGCGGCTGCGCGCGGAGCCCGGAGCCCGGCCGAGCACATGGGCTCCCTTCATCCACGTCGGCGCATGACCGGGGACCGCCGATGGCGACACGAGGAGGACTTCGGATGGGCGAGAACGGGGCCGGTCGAGATCCACTGCCCTATCGGACGGTGACGGAGCCCGCGTACGCCGAGGAGGCGGCACGGACCTTCACCGTCGAGGAGTACCCGGAAGGCCTCCTGCTCCGGGGCCCGTGCCCGCGCTGCGGGACGCACATCCAGATCGAGCTCTTCGAGGCGGTGTTCTCCCGAGGGCCGACGCCCGGCGGTTCGCCGACCGGTACGCATGCCGACGGGCCTGAGGCCGGTTCGGTCGAGCCGGTCATCTGCACCTGCGAGGAACCGCATCCGGGCCGCCCGGCCGACGACATCGGGTGCGGCGCGTTCTGGGTGTTCCTCATAGGGCCGGAGCAGCCGTGACGCGATTGCGTCCCGGCGATCCGGCCACACCGGTGGACCCGCGGCTCATCCAGGACCGTCAGCGCCAGCTGCGCGGCGAGCTGCCCAGGGTGCGGGCGGCCGCCACGGCATGGCGCAACGGCTTGGCCGCGCTGCTCACCGCCCTGGTGGGGTTCGGGCTGATCAAGGGCCGCTCGGACATCGGGCAGTTGAGCGGTGCCTGCGCGGCGGTCGTCGGTGGTCTGCTGCTGTCCGCTCTGCTGGCCGGAGCGGCCGGTGCCCTCCTGCTGCTGCGCGCCGCGCACGGACGCCCGGCGATGACACCGGTACGAACGATGCCGCCGGGCCCCGTCGCCGAGCGGCGGGAGGCCGAGCAGTCGACTCGGGCCCTGCGGAAGGGCATCGTGCTCACACTCGCCTGCGCGGGGCTGCTGGTCGCCGCGGTGGGCACCACGTGGTACGGCCCGGCCCGCAGCACTCCGAGGCTCACCGTGATCACCCCCGGTCTGACCGTGTGCGGGGCGGTCACACGGGTCGGGGACGGCTCGATGCTCCTGACCACCGCCGCCGGCCAGGTCAGCGTGGAACTCGCGCAGATCCGGGCGATGCAGGTGGTCCAGCAATGCTCCGGGAACTGATCGCCCGGCTTCACGGGAGGGGTCTCACATGCCGCTGCAAGGCCGCGACGAGCTGCTCGACTCTCTGACGCACCGGTTGCGGAGCTTCGTCGAGGACGGCGACGACACGGGCATCCTGGCACCGGAATCCGTTGCCGAAGCCCAGCTGCTCTGGCAGTTGTCGATGGAGCAGGCGCGGACGATCGGCCAGGAGGAGCGCCTGGCGGTCGTCCGGCTGGTGGCGGAGCTGCTCTGGCGGCGGGGAAGGCTGCTCAACGACTCGGCGGAGATCCAGCAGGGGTTGGAGCTCTTCGTGTTCCTGTACCGGAGGCGCCGGGACCGGGTACCGCCGGACGTCCGGACGATCATCGTGCACGGCGTCGAAGCGACGGCCAGCTGGTACCTCGACATCGCCTCCGACCTGGTCGACCAGCCCGGCGCCGCCGCCCTCGCCGAGACCGAAGAGCTGCTGGGCAAGGCGCTTGCGGCCGCCGGGGAGGATGCGGAGCTGCGCGGTCGCGCCCTCACGCTCCTGGCCATTGCCCTGAGGCTCCGGTTCCACGGGAGCGGCGACCGCCTGCTCCTCGACGAAGCGATCGACGCCGCCCGCGCCGCCACAGCGGCGTTTCCGGACAGTTCATCGAACAGGGTCCTGGTCGAGGGGAATCTGACCGGCCTGCTGAATGACCGTTTCCACTCTTCGAAGGACCCCTCCGACCTGGACGAGGCGATCGCGGTGAGCCGGCGGGCCGCTGCGGGCCCGGAGACCGACCCGAAGACCCGTGCCGGTGTGCTGGCCAACTCGGCGGCGTCTCTCCACACGCGGTACCGGCACCGGCGCGATGCGGTGGACCTGGCCGAGGCGATCGAACTCGGCCGGTCGGCGGTGGAGGTGGCGCCGGACCATCCCGAGGTCGGCGGCCACCTGTCCAATCTCGGCGCCATGCTGTACGACCGATGGAAGCTCGCCGGCAACCGGGACGACCTCGACGAAGCGATCGATGTCCACCGGGCCGCGGTGGAGGCAACCCCCGACCATCACGTCGAGTGGTTCAAGTACCGCGCCCTTGCCGCCGAAGCGCTGATGACCCGTGCCTGGCGCTCCGCGTCGCTCACCGACTTGAAGGCCGGCCTGGGCTACGCGACCTCGGCCGCCGACCGCATTCCGCCGAACCATCCGGACCACCGCGCGGTCCTCGGCACCCGAGCGGCAGTCCTGGCCGCGGCCGAACAACTCGGCCGGGTCTTCGGCGCGCAGGCCGCAAGCCCGACGGTCGCTCTGGCCGAGCGAGCCCTGGAATGGGGATTGAAGTCCCCTGACGCCGCGGCGCTCGCAACCGCGGTGCTCCTGCTCCGCGAGGTCCTCGACGCGCTGCCCGAAGGGCACCCTGTGACACCCCGCCACCAGGAGTCCCTGGCCCTCGCGCTGATCAGCCAGTCCCGCCGAACCGGGTCCGGCGAGTCGCTGGGAGAAGCCATCGCCTGTGCCAGATCCTCCCTCCGGGAGACACCGCGTGACCACCGGAACCGTGGCAGCCGCCTGAACATCCTGGCCAGCGGATTGCTGCGCCGCTACGAGACCCTCGGTGACACCGCCGCTCTGGAGGAGGCGGTCACGACCGCACGGCGGGCACTTGCCGAGGAAGCCGACCCCGAACGGCGTCCCATGCTGCTGTCCAACCTGGGACTGATGCTCGGCAAGCTGTTCGATGTGCACGGCCACGAGGCCGACCTCCAGGAGGCGATCCGCTCCGGACGCCTGGCCGTGGCCGCGACCACCCCGGACGACCCGGGGAAGGCCACCCGGCTGGGCAATCTGGCCCATTCACTCCTCCTGCGCTACGGGCGCGCCGCAACCGGGCACACCACCGCGACCCTTGACGATCTGTCGGAGGCCATCTCGGTCGGCGAGGCCGCGGTAGCGGCCTTGACCGACCACGAGCCGTTCCGGGGGCAGATCCTCGACCTGCTGGGCAGCGCTCTCCGGATGCGGTTCGAACGTGCCGGCCGGGCCGATGACTTGGATGCCTCGATCGACCGCCATCGCGCCGCGTTGTCGGCCACGCTGCCCGGGCACCCGGGCCACTCCTGGCGCGCACGAAACCTGGCGTTGTCGCTCGGCCGACGGTTCGAGCTGACCACGGATCCCGCGGACATCGCCGCGGCCGTCGAACACGGATGCGTTGCGGTGGAACGCAGTGACAGGGAGGACGACCGGGCCGCTGCGCTCGATCTGCTCAGCCGACTGCTCGGAGCGGAGCATCGCCACGGCGCCGATGACGAGGACGTCCCCGCGGCCCGCAGTGGTCTGACCCTTCGGGCTGCTCACCTCCTGGTCAAGCACGGACATTCCGGCTTCTCGACCGAGTTGAGTCTGACGGACGTGGCAGTCGCAGCCGCCATGGCACTCTTCGAGGAACATGAGATGAGCGGGCGGACCGAGGTCCTGAACGAGGCCGTGGACCTCCTACGGGGCGCCTTGCGGGCCGCCCCTGCCGACGATCCCGGGCTGGCGGAATGCCGGTCGATGCTGTGCGCCGTCCTGCTCACCCGATTCGAAACCACAGGGGATACGGCCGAGCTCGACGAAGCGGTCGGGTTGGTGGCCGCCGAGGACACCGACTCGCGTCGGCTCAACCGCCGGGCGATCGCTCTCGCCCGCCGGTATCACGCCAGGGGGAACCCGGCCGATCTGGACGAGGCGATCGACACCCTCAGAGCGGCGCACTCCCGCCGCCCCGAGGATTCGCGGGATCCGTCCACTCTCTTGACGCACCTGGGCAGCTTCCTCCGGGAACGCTACGAGGCGCAAGGCTCCGAGGCCGACCTGGCAGAGGCGGTGATTCACTGCCGCGCTGCCGTCGCCCGTGAGCCCGACAGCCCCGTCATGCTGTCCAATCTTGCCGGGGCATTGCGCCGCCAGGCCGAACTGAACGGCGACGGCCTCCTCCTCGGCGAGGCGGTTGCGCTGCTGACGAGCGCCGTTGACCTGATGGACCGCCCGTCGGTACGTCGCAACCTGGGCAACGCCCTTCTCGTTCGGCACGCCCGCACAAGGGTTCCGGCTGACCTGGCCCATGCGATCGACCACTTCAGGACGGCGGCCGGCCAGCCCATCGGTTCCCCGACCACCCGCCTGTACGCGGCGAGGGACTGGGGCAATGCCGCAGCGGGTGCGGGCCGGATGGAGTCGGCGGCGCAGGGCTACGAGACGGCGGTGCGGCTACTGCCGACCGCGGTGTGGCGCGGGATGTCCCGGGCCGCGCAGGAGAAGATCCTCGCCGACCTCGGCTGGTTGGCCGCTGACGCAGCAGCCGTACAGGTCTGGGCCCAGCACCCCGAGACCGCGGTCGAACTACTCGAACACGGCCGTGCGGTGCTCTGGTCGCAGGCCGTCCAGAGCCGATCGAGCCTGGCGGAACTGCGGGAGGTCGCCCCCGAGCTTGCCGCCCGGCTCAACGAGATCCGGTACGCGCTGGAGACCGACGGCTTCCTCGACTGACGGATCACACGGGTGGAGTGGTACACGAGGTTCGACCGGTGCGTGCACGTCATCGCCGGGTCACGTGGAGGACCGCGGTGACAGCCGGTTCGTTGTCGCCCCAGCCGATCCGCAGAAGGACGTCCTCCTCCGTCTCGCTCGCCGGAACGGAGGGAAGGACGAGTGCGGTGTGCGCGGGCTCGGCGAACAGGATGTACGTCTTCGACCTCAACCAGCGCGTTGGTGTCGGTGCCCGGCCGACGTCAACGCCAGCCGGCCCGGGCGTCGCGGCGCCGGGGGTCACGCCGCCGGGGCCCGCCCGGATCCCCGGGTGCGCCCGCCGCGCCGCATGATCCACTCCGTCAACGGCTGCAGGGCGTCCACCAGCTCCTGGCCGTCCGGGGCCAGCCGGTAGCGGATCTGCACCGGCGTGGTGGGGATGACGGTGCGTTCGATGAGGCCCGCCGCTTCGAGTTCCTTCAGGCGCTGGGACAGCAGCCGGTCGGAGACGCCGATGATCAGCGCGCGGTACTCGCTGAAGCGGCGGGCGCCCTGGGCGGCGGCCTGAAGGACCGAGCCGGTCCAGCGGCGCCCGACCAGTTCGAGGGTTCCCTCGAAGCTCGGGCAGGTGTCGTCATAGATGGAATCCACTTACCAAAGATTAGCAACTCACCCGTCATTTCGGCTTCGTGGCGATCCGGAGGACCGTAGACCCATGACCGACTACCAACGCCCGCCCTCCTTCGGGGTGAGTCTCGAACCCGCCGCCGCGAGCTGGCCACAGACCCGGCTCCTGGCCCGCAGGGCGCAGGACGCGGGCCTCGACTACCTCGCCGTCCAGGACCACCCGTACCAGCCCGGCCACCTGGACGCCTGGACGCTGATCTCCCACCTGTCCGCCCTCACCGACCGGATCTCCTTCCTCACCGACGTCGCCGACCTCCAGCTGCGGCCGCCGGCGATGCTCGCCAAGGCCGCCGCCTCGCTGGGCGTGCTCACCGGCGGGCGGCTCCACCTCGGTGTCGGCGGCGGCGGGATCCCCGACGCCATCGCCTCGATGGGAGGCCCCGCGCGGCGCGGCCGGGACATGGTGGCGTACACCGAGGAGTCGCTCGGGCTGCTGCGCACCGCCCTGGCCGGCGGCGCCGTGAAGCTCGACAGCCCCTACCACGCGATCGGCGGCTACCAGGCCGGGCCGGTGCCCCCGCAGCCCGTCGGCCTCTGGCTCGGCGCCCAGGGACCGGAGATGCTCGCCCTGGTCGGCCGGGCCGCCGACGGCTGGTTCGGGCCGCTGAACCTCTACCTCCCGCCGCAGGACGTGCCGTCCCGGCAGCGGATCATCGACGAGGCGGCCGTGGCGGCGGGCCGCGACCCGCGGACGCTGCGGCGCGTCTACAACGTGAGCGGGGCGATCGGCCCGCTCGGCGCGCACCGGACCGGACGCGGACTCGCGGGTGACGTTCGGCAGTGGGTGGACACCCTCACCGAGTGGACCGTCGAACTCGGCTTCGACACCTACGTGTTCTGGCCGGTCGCCGAACCCGATCGCCAGCTCGCGCTCTTCGCCGACGAGGTCGTGCCCGCCGTGCGCGAGCGCGTCGACGCCGAGAGGAGCGGGCGGTGAAGAACGCCCTGGGGACGCTTCCGGAGGCCCTGGCCGGGAAGGTCGTCACCCCCGAGGACCCGCACTACCCACTCCTGCGGTCCACCTACACCACCGTCGGCCGCCCGGCCGCCGTCGTCAGGCCGCAGTCCGCGGGCGACGTCGCCGCCGCGCTGCGGTTCGCGCGCGAGACGGGGCTCCGGGTGGCGGTCCGCAGCGGCGGCCACGGCCTGTCCGGCAGCGGCACCAACGACGGAGGGCTCGTCATCGACCTGGGCGCGCTGCGGCGGATCGAGGTCCTCGACCGATCCTCCCGGCTGGTCCGGGTCGAGGCCGGGGCCCGCTGGGCCCGGGTCACCCAGGCGCTCGCCCCGCACGGGCTCGTCATCAGCTCGGGCGACCACGGCAACGTCGGTGTCGGGGGCATCGCCACCGGGGGAGGGGTCGGCTGGCTCGTCCGCCAGTACGGGCTCACCATCGACCACGTCCGCGCCGTCGAGGTCGTCCTGCCCGACGGCACGTTCGTCCGCGCCGACGCCGCGAACGAGCCCGAGCTGCTGTGGGTGATGCGCGGGGCCGGCGCGGGAGCCGGGATCGCGGTGGCTTTCGAGATCGAGGCCACGGAGCTTCGTGACATCGGCTACGTGCAGCTGGCCGCGGCGGTGGACCCGGCCGGGGAGACGCTGCGGCGCTGGGCCGAGGTCATGGGGCGGGCTCCGCGCGAGCTCTCGACGGTGCTGACGCTGACCTCGGGGGGCACCGGCACCGCGGCGTTCATCACCGCCGTGGTCGCCTCGGACAGCCCGGCCGTCATCCGCGAGGCCGTCGAACCCCTGCTCGGCATCGGCGACGTGACGGCCCAGGAAGCCCACCTGGCCCCCTACGCGGCGCTGCTCCCCACCCAGCACCTGCACGCCAACACCGGGCAGAATCCGTCCGTGACGACCAACGGACTGCGCACCGGGATGACACCGGACGCGGCCCGCGCCGTGGTCGCGGCCGCGTCGGGCCCCCGTCCGATCGTGGTCCAGCTGCGGTCGCTCGGCGGCGCGGTCCACGATCCGGATCCTTCGGGAACCGCCTTCGCCCACCGCCACCAGGACACCCTCGTGATCGGCACGGCCTTCCCCCCGGACGCCCCCGGGGCACTCACCGCCGCCTGGGCCCGCGTCGCCCCGCACGTCGACGGCGCCTACGTGAACTTCGAGAGCTTTCCCGACGAGGCCACCTTCGCCCGCACCTACCCCGGAGCGACCGGGACCCGTGTCGCCGACCTCTGGAAGCACTACGACCCCGACGGCATCCTGCGGCCCGCGCCCCGAACACCGAAGGGATAGCAACGAGCCGCCCCTTCCCTGTCCCCGGCAGGTGCGACCCGCGCCGGACGCGGGAGGGGCGGCCTCCACGTCCGCCGCGGGCGGACAGGTGCGGTTCCTCCTCGGGCACGGAGACCCGCCCGTCGAGGGCCGGGGCCACTTCCCGCGGCGCGGGGCCGGGCACCGGACGAGAATCGTGCCCGGCCGCGCGCCGGTCGGGTCAGCGGATGCACATCACCGTGGAGGTCGCGGTCCACCAGCCCATGGACTGCCGCAGGTCGGAGCCGTAGCGGTAGCACTGGCTGCGCTGCCAGCCGGCGATCTGGGCGAACGAGAGGGCCACGTTGGTGGCGCTCGTGATGGCCGAGTCCATCGAGCCGCCGGTGCCGCTGCCGGTGAAGGTCGCCGACTCGGTCGCGGTGACCGACCGGCTCGGGCCGCTCGCGCCCCCGGCCGAGACGGCCTGGGCGGAGCCGACCCCGCCGAGGAGGCCGGCCGAGACGGCGAGAGCGGCGGCGGCGACGCGAAGACGGAGGGTGGTCGGACGGTTCACGGGAACTCCTCGATGCTGGTGCGATCGGTGTGCCGGGTCGGCGCCTACAGGCTCGTCGCGCGGGCCGCGCCCGGCCAAGGCCCTTCGGCCTCCATCGAATGCGGACCTGCCCCCGCCCCCGTCCCCGTCCCCGGCGGTGCGGGGCGTCCGGCCGGCCGGGCGCCCCGCGGTGACCCACCGGTCGTCAGCCCGCGGCGAACTCCTTCTGGTAGCGCAGCACCGCGGTGACGTGCTCCTCGGTGCCCGACGGGGGGCCGCCGGCCTGGATGACGGCCTTGTCGCTGGTGCGGTAGGCGGCGGCGATGAGGCCCGGCAGGTTGCTGTGCAGGCCGCTCTGCTTGATCCGCTGGTCGAGCCAGCAGGTGAACAGGCCCATCGTGGCGATCGCGTCCGCGGGGTCCATGTAGTCCTTGAGCCCGTCACCGTCGCCGTCCACCGCCCAGGCGTTGAACACGGACGGGGTCCACCGGGCGATCCCGTACTCGTCGGCCTTCGGGTCGCGCAGGTCCGCGTGGAAGTCGCTCTCCGCCTTCAGCATCGCGGCGAGCAGTGACGGAGTGACCTCGGCCTCGGTGCACCGCCTGGCGGCGAGCTCGATGACGCCCCGGTACGTCTCGGGTACCGCGGCCTCGGCCCGCAGCGCTCCGGGCACGGACGGGGGCGTGGGTGCGGCGGTCACGGCAGCGGGGGGCGCACCCGCCGGCGTGCTCGCCGCGGGCGGGACCCGCCCGGCGGCGGGGCGCTCGTCGCCGTGGACGGCCGCCGCGATCCCCGCCGCTGCCGTCGCCAGGACCCCGACCGAGGCCAGCGCCAGTGCCAACCGCCGCCGTCGAGGCCGGCCGGAGGGGGCGGCCGCGTCGGCGGGGTCCGGAACGTCCGGAACGGCGGCGGCCTCACCGGTCGCCCGGTTCGACCGGTCGCGCGCCGCCTCCCACAGCGGCCGCAACTCGGCCGGGTCCTCACCCGCTTCACGGCAGAGCGCCTCGATCGCGGCCCACGGCGGCAGCCCCCGGCCCGCGAGGTAGCGCGACCACGACGAGTCGCTCACCAACGTGACCCGTTCGAGCTCCTTGAGGCTCTTGGGCGTCAGCGACCGCAGCGCGCGAAGTCGCTCCGCCAGTTCGTCCGATCCGCCACTGGTACCGCTGTCGTCCTGAAACGCCGACGAACCACTCATCTCAAACTTCCCCCGGAGGTCTACACCACGGCACCTCCGAGTCTCCCATATCCCTTTCTCATCCCAGGAGTTGACGTCCCAGCAGGTCGCGGGGGCCGCCGTCCCCCGGGACGTCCCGTTCTGCCGGAGACGCTTGCCGGGTCGTCGGCCGGGTTGTTCAGCTTGAGTTCGTCGCCGTCCGGTTCTTCGAATCGGTCCCCGCTCCTTCGTGCGCGGCGGCTTCCCGGCGGCAATCCCCTTTGAGAGGACTCTCGTCATGCGTCCTGTTCTTCGCGGCTCCGCCGCCCGGCTGGCCACCGTTCTCGGGGTCGCGCTGGCGGCCTGCGGGCTGTTCGCGGCCCCGGCCTCCGCGGCCGACCTCCACACCCCGTGCCGTGACTTCTGGGGCGGGCGGATCTGCACCACGGTGACCGCCATCGACCCGGGCTCCTACCTCGCCGTGCACCTCGCACCGGACTACGCCCACGGAGTCGTGGACGGCGTGCAGCTCCACAACGGCGACGAGGTGCCGCTGTACTGCTGGACGACCGGGGCCTCCGACGCGGACGGGCACGGGGACTACTACTGGTTCCAGATCGGGGAGTCCGCCGTCTTCGTGAACGACTACTACCTCAACACCGGGGGCTACGCCGACTGGTCGCCCTACATCAGCCACTGCTGACGGGCCGGTCCGTCCTTCGCGCCGTGATCCGTCCTGCGGCCCCCTGTGCCGGCCGGCCCGGGCCGGCACAGGGGGCCCGCGTCACCCGATCCGCGACACCGCCTGCACCCGGGGGAAACGTCCGATGAGCATCACCGAGCCCTGTGACACCGCCGTCGGCCGCCCGCTCGGCGGCATGGAACCGGCCGAGTTCGACGCCCTCTTCACCGAGGCCATGCCCCGGTTGCGCCGACGGCTGCTGGCCCTGACCGGAAATCCGCACGACGCGGACGACCTGCTCCAGGACACCTACGTGCGGCTCTCCCCCCGCGCGAGGGGGCGGGCCCTCGCCTCCCAGCGGCATCCGTTCGCCTACGCCTCGGCGACCGCGCTCAACCTGCTGCGGGACTCCTGGCGGCGCCCGTCCCGCCGGGAGACGGCCACCGCCAGGCTGCCGGAGCCGGGCTGGGACGGAGGGATGGAGCGCTGCGAGGCCAGGTGCGCGGCACTGGAGCTGCTCGCCCTGCTGTCGCCGAAGGAGGCCGCCGCCGTGATCCTGGTGGACCTGGAGGGGCTCAGCCACGATGCGGCGGGGGAGCGGCTGGGCGCGCACCGGGGGACCGTCCAGCGCAACCGGATGCGCGGCCTCGCCAGGATGCGGGCCGCGCTGGCCGACACCCGGGCCCGCTGACGGGCCGTGCGCGGTGCGGGGGCGGGGCCCGGTGCCCCGCCTCCGCACCGCGTTCGCCGCGCCCTGCGCTGCGGCG
>NZ_JBHVIV010000090.1:0-33975 GCF_042799475.1 Kitasatospora sp. NPDC057692
CTTCCTGTCATTCGTTTTGTTGTTTTTGTGGTTGGGGAGGTTTTTTTTGTTTCCTCCACTGGTCGCTGTAGGGCGCCCCGCCCCAGTACCGCCCCCACGCCCCTTCCCCTGCCCCGCCCCCACCTCCGCACCACCCCCACTCCCCCCGACGCCGAGCAAACGAATATGTAGACCGGTCCACAGATTCACCCACCCCACACCACCCACCGCGCACAGGAAGTCGACCCACCCGACTTCCCGCTCCGCCGCCGGGTGACTCGGCTGGTCGGGCCGGGTGGCGGGACCGCGTGCCGCGCCCCGGGACCGGGCGGCCGGGTCCGACCGTATAGGCCGCGTATAGCGGCCGATTCCACCCTCGACTCACCACACGGGCGGAGTCACCGGACTCCGACACCGATCCGGACGGGAGTCGAGATGACCAACACGAGTCTGCCGAACGACCTTGACGCTGCCCGCAAGCAGGAGATCAAGGATCTCGTCTGCGACATCCTCGAAATCGACGAGGACGAGGTCACCGAGACCAGCCTCTTCAAGGAGGAGCACGACGCCGACTCGCTGCGCGCGATCGAGATCCTCGCCGCCCTGGAGCGGACCCAGAAGGTGACGATCGACCAGAGCGAGCTCAGCCGCATGGTCAACCTTCAGGGCGTCTACGCGGTGGTGGCCGAGGCCGCGCAGAGCTGATCCGTCGTCCCGACCGCCAGATGGGTGAGCTTCGATGAACGCTTCGAGCAGCACGCGAGATCACGGCGGGCCCCGGCGCCCGCACCCCGGGGCCGCCGGCCGCCGGGTCGTCATCACCGGGCTCGGTCTGGTCACCAGCATCGGCATCGGTGTCGAGGCCTTCACCGCCGGGCTCCGTGAGGGACGCAGCGGCGTCAAGCCGATCACCGCGTTCGACACGACCGGATTCGCCCACGCCAACGGCTGCGAGGTCACCGACTTCGCGCCGGAGCGGTGGATCACCCGGCAGGACCCCGAGGAACTGGGCCGGGCGAGCCAGTTCTCGGTCGCCGCCGCCCGGATGGCGGTCGCGGACGCCGGTCTGACCGTGGCGGACGTGCGCTCCCGCCGCTCCCTGGTGTCCGTGGGCACCACGGACGGCGAGTCCCGCGACCTCGACCAGCTCGTCGCCGCGAGCCTGGACGGCGGCCCCGGCGCGTACGACCCGGCCGTCGCCCGGCGCTTCCCGGCCGGGCGGCTGTCGGCCGGGATCGTGCGCGAGCTGGAGCTGGAGGACGTGGAGGCCGTGACGATCCCGACCGCGTGCGCGGCCGGCAACTACGCGGTCGGCTACGGCTACGACGCCCTGCGCAGCGGTGATGTCGACATCGCCCTGTGCGGTGGCGCCGACGCCGCGTGCCGCAAGACATTCACCGGCTTCTACCGCCTCGGCACCATCGCCCCCGAGGTGTGCCGGCCCTTCGACAAGGACCGCGAGGGGATCCTCACCGGCGAGGGGGCGGGCATCCTCCTGATGGAGAGCCTCGACACCGCGCTCGCCCGCGGAGCCCGCATCTACGCCGAGGTGCTCGGGTACGGGCTCGCCTGCGACGCCCTGCACCCGGTGGCCCCGGACCGGGACAGCATCGCGCGGACCATCCGGATCGCCCACCGCAACGCCGGGGTGACGCCGGACCAGATCGACTTCGTCTCCGCGCACGGCACCGGCACCAGGGCCAACGACATCACGGAGGCGGGCGCGATCCGCCAGGTGTTCGGCGAGGGGTCCGTGCCCCGCACGGTCTCCATCAAGTCGATGATCGGCCACAGCATGGGGGCGGCCAGCGCCGTCGCCGCGGCGGCCTGCGCACTGGCGATCACCGAGGGGTTCATCCCGCCGACCATCAACCACCGCGAGACCGACCCGGAGTGCGGCGTCGACTGCGTTCCCAACCGGGCCGTCGAGGCGGAACTGGACGTGGTGCAGAACAACGCGCTCGCGTTCGGCGGCAACAACGCGGTGCTGATCCTCGGGGCGTACCGGGACGAGCGGCGTCCGGAGCCCGCGGGGAGCCCGGCATGAGCTGGATCGTGACCGGGATGGGCGGCGTCGCCAGCATCGGTGCCGACGTCGAGGAGATCTTCGCGTCGCTGGTCGCCGGCCGCAGCGGGCTCGCACCGCTGCGCGGCTACGACCGGGGGAAGTTCCGCGCCCAGGTGGCGTACGAGATCGACGACCGCCCGGCCCCGGGTGTGGACGTACCGCTCCGGGCCACCCGCTGGCTCGAACAGGCGGTGGCGCAGGCCGCGGCCGACGCCGGGCTCGGCGACGACCTGTCGGAGGTCCCGGTCCTGGTGGGCACCACCCTGCGCGAGCTGCGCTCGGTGGAGCTCTCGTGGCGGGACGGGATCCCGTTCGACGCGGCGGACCTGCACTTCGGGACCATGCTGCGGCGCCGGTTCGGCGCCGTGGACACCCACACCGTCGCCAACGCCTGCTCGGCGTCGCTGTACACCCTGGCGATGGCCGCCGACCTGCTCGACCTGGGCGCGGCGGACACCGTCGTCGTGGCCGGGGTCGACACCATCACCGAGAGCACCTACGGCCTGCTCGACCGCTGCTACCCCGAGGCCCCCGACCGCGTCCGCCCCTTCGACCGGGAGCGGCGCGGCATGCTCCAGGGCGAGGGCGCGGTGGCGGTGGTGCTGCGCCGGGAGGCGGACGGCCCCGGCCCGGCCTCCCGGGTGCACGCCAGGGTGCGGGGGGTCGCCGTCAACTGCGACGCCCACCACCCGTCGGCACCGGACGCGGACAGCATCACCGCCGCCGTCCGGGAGGCGCACCGCCGGGCCGGGGTGCGGCCCGCGGACATCGACCTCGTGATGCTGCACGGCACCGGCACGCCGCTGAACGACGAGGCCGAGTCCAGCGCCCTCGGCACGGTCTTCGCGGACCTGTCCCCGTCGCCCTACATGACGGCGATCAAGTCGATGACCGGGCACACCGCGGGCGCCTCCGGGCTGCACAGCCTGGTCGCGGCGGTCGACGTGCTGCGCACCGGCACCGTCCCGCCGACGGTGTACCTCGACACCCCAGTGGACGCCGTGGCCGGCTTCCGCCTGGTGCGCGACGGCGCCGTGCACGCGCAGGAGCCGCTGCGGCTCGCCCAGATCGACTCGTTCGGGTTCGGCGGCCTCAACGCGGTCGCGGTCGTCGAGCGCGTCGACGACCTGATCCCGGTACCCGATGCGTCCTGAGGGAGGAGGCCAGTGAGGACCCCACACACGGTGGACACCGTGATCACCGGGCTCGGCACCGCGATACGCGGGCTGACCGGGCCGCAGGACCTGCTCGGGCCGCTGCCCGCCGGTCACCACGACGCGGCCGACCCCGTCTCCCGGCTCACGGGGCGCGGGCTGCGCTACAAGGACCGCGCGACCAAGCTCGCCATGGTCGCGGCCGCGGACGCGCTGCGCGCTGCCGGGCTCACCGACCCCGCCGGGGACCTCACGGTGCCCGGCGGGAGCGTGGGCGTCGTGGTCAGCACGAACTACGGCAACGCCGACACGGTCTGCGAGACCGTCCGGACCATCGCCGACTCCAGCTACCTGGCGACCAGTCCGATGATGCTGCCCGCCACCTCCAGCAACGTCGTGGCCTCCTGGGTGGCGATCACGCACGGGCTGCGCGGCGCCAACCTGACGCTGTGCAACGGGCCGACCTCCGGCCTGGACGCCGTCAACTGGGCCCGGCTGCTGATCGCGGCCGGCCGGGTCGAACAGGTCCTGGTCCTGGGCGTCGAGCCGGACAACGCCGCCGTGCGGCACGTCACGGGCACACCCGCGCGGCAGGTCGGGGAGGAACCGCCCGCGGTGCCCGAACTGTTCGACGGGGCGGTCGCGCTGGTCCTGGAGCCGGCCGCGACGGCCGCTGCCCGGGGCGCCCGGCAGCTGGCCGCCGTCGGCCCCTACGCCCGCCGCGGCGACCACGCCGGGGCGGTCGCCGCGGTGCGGTCCCGGCACCCCGGGGCCGTCGGCCTGTGGTGCGTGCCGGAGCACCCGGAGGGGGTGACGGCTCCCGCGGCGGGGCTGGGCACCAGGGCGGGCGGCGCGCCCGTCCACGACCTGTCCGCCCTGCACGGCTCCGCCTCGGGCGCGCTCGGCGTCCTGCAGTGCGCGGCCGCCGCCGTCTGGCTGGACGGCCGGGCCGGCGGGCGCCCCGACGGCGCCGAGGCGGTGCTCGCCAGCGCGGGCACCGGCGACGCGGGCTGGGACGACGCCGGTGCGGCGCTGCTGCTGACCGGCCCGGTCCCGGCGGCCGCACCGGGTGCGCGGCCCCCGGACGGCACCCGGTGAACCGGACGGCGGGTCCGCCGCCGTCGGACGCGCGAACGGCCGCCGCGCGGCTGCGCCGGCCGGCCCGGGACGGCTCCCCGCCCGTGCGGGTGCTGGTGCTGCACGGGCTGGCCGGATCCGCCTCGGTCTGGCGCCCGTACGGGGAACTCGCCCCGGACGGCGTCGAGATCTGGGACGGCGTCCTGCCCTGGGGGGCCGAGGGCGACCCCGAGTGGAGCGTGCACGGCGATCCGGCGGACCACGTCGAACGGGCGCTCGACGCGGTGCCCGGCGGGGCCGACGCGGTCATCGTGCACTCCTTCACCGCGGGCCCCTGCCTGGAGGTGCTGGCGCGGCGGGCACCCGGCCGCGCGCCGCGGGCCGCCGTGGTCGTGGCACCGTTCCACCGGCGCGCTCCCGAGGACTTCACCTGGGACGACGCCCTGTACTACCTGAGCGGCTTCCACCGCATCCTCGACGAGGGGCTGCGGATCAGCGCGGGCGACCGCGTCACGCCCTCGCTGCGCGCCGCCATGGCGATGCGGGTGCGGGACCGGGTCGGCCCCTACGGCTGGCAGCAGTTCTTCGGGGCGTACCTGCGCAGCCCCGGGCTCGACGTCGCCGCGCTGCGCCTGCCGGTGCTCGTGGTGGCCGGCGCGGACGACTTCGCCGCCCCGCCCGACGACGCCCGCGCGCTGGCCGGGGCCCTGCCCGACGGCCGGTTCGAACTCTTCGAGGACTGCGGCCACTTCGCCATGGCGGAGCAGCCGCAGCGGTTCGCCGCCGCCGTGCACACCCTCTTCACCGAGGCCTTCCCCGGCCTCCTGACGGGCGGCCCGGCCACCGCCGGACCGCCGCCCGCAGCCCCACCCGCTCTTCGCCCTGTACCGCAACTCCACTTCTACGCACCGGAGTCGACGTGACCACCCACACCGCTGACAGCGACATCGAGGCCGCGGTCCTCGCTCTGCGGGAGCCCAGCTCCCTGGAGATCCGCCCCCGCTACGAGGGCTCCAACATCTGCACCTGGATCGGGTTCAAGCATGTCAACTACCTGGTCGAGGAAGCCGTCCTGAACCACCTCCGACAGGCCGGCGTCGCGCCGGGCGGGATCTACGAGCGGTACGGCCTGTGCACGGACATCGTGGACATCGACACCCGGATCCTGCACGCCTTCCACATCGACGACACGGCCGTCGCCGAGGTCCGGCCGCACCGCCGGGCCAAGGACGGCGAGCTGCTGTTCGCCGTCACCCTGCACGTGCGGCGCGAGAGCCTGCTCAAGGCCGTGACCGCCACCGTCCGCGTCCAGCTGCGCCTCGACCCGCGCGGCGGCGGCGAGCTGCCGCTGCCGGCCGCGCTCGCGCCGTTCGCGGTCGACCGGCTCGCCGCGACGCCCGGCTGGACCCCGGAGCCCGTCACCGCCGATCTGACCGCGCACGACGCGCTCGAACAGCTGACGGCCGGACGCAACGCCTACGCGTGGAAGTTCCGCATCCCCTACTGGTACTGCCACTTCACCGAGCGCCAGCAGATGTCCGGCTACCTCCGGCTGATGGAGGAGGCCAAGGACCGGCTGGTCGCCGACCGCGGGGTGTCCATCAAGACCCTGCTGGACGAGCAGAACTGGATCCCGGTGGTGCCGCACTCGCGCATCACCGTCCTCGACGAGGCCCGCATGGAGGAGGACATGTACGTCGTCCTCACCGTCGAGAGCGTCTTCAAGGGCTTCACCTACGACTCGCGCGTGGACACCTACGTGGTGCGCGACGGGAAGCCGGTGCAGACCTCGACCGGCCGGATCACCCACGGCTACGCGGTGATCGAGAACCGCCGCGACTGGTCCCTGGTCGCCTTCGACGACCGCATGAACGCCGCCCTGGAGGGCCGGACGGCATGAACCGCGAGGTCGAGGTCGTGGTCACCGGGGTCGGCGCCGTCACCTGCCACGGTGCCGGTGCCGACACCCTGTGGCGGGCCATGACGGCGGCCGGCACCCGCCTGCCCGACCGGCCGGCGGACCCGTTCGCCGGGATGGACCTGCCGCTCATCAGCCTGGTGCCCGACCCCGACCTGGCGGCCGACCGGGCGACCCGGTTCGCGTCGCTCGCCGCCGCCGAGGCGCTGGCCGACGCGGGACTGGACGCGGCGGCCCTCGCCTCGGCCCGCACGGCCGTGGTGCTGGGCAGCTGCATGGGCGAACCCGGCGCCAACGAGCGCGGCCGGGGGGACGACGGCGCCTGGACGCCGCCGTTCCGCCTGGCCGGCGCGCTGGCCGCCGAGCTCGGCCTGTTCGGAGCCGTCCACGACGTCGGGAACGCCTGTGCGGCCGGGGCGTACGCGCTCGGCATCGCGGCGGACCTGGTGCGCGCCGGCCTGGCGGACGTGGTGATCGCGGGCGGCTCCGACGCGTACTCGCGGGTGGCGCTCGGCTGCTTCAACCGGCTCGGCGCCGTCGACCCCGAGCGCTGCCGGCCCTTCGCGGACGCCCGCGCCGGCACGGTGTTCGGCGAGGGCGCCGGCATCCTCGTCGTGGAGTCCGCGGCACACGCCCGGGCCCGGGGCGGAGCGGCGGCCGGCGCCGGACCCGACGCGCTCCGGCTGTCCGCGGTCGCCTGGAGCTGCGACGCGGACCATCCGACGGCGCCGCGGGCCGACGGCGAGCAGATCGTCCGGGCGATGCGCGAGGCCGTGGGCGGCACGGCCGGGGACATCGGCTGCGTGGTGCCGCACGGCACCGGCACCCGGCTCAACGACGTACTGGAGAGCCGGGCCCTGCACGAGGTCCTCGGGGCGCGGGCCGCGCAGGTGCCGCTGTACAGCCTCAAGGCGCTCCTCGGCCACACCGGCGGGGCCTCCGCCGCGCTGGCCGCCGTGGCCGCGGCGCTGATCCTGCGCCGCGGCACGGTGCCGCCGAACGTGCCGGTCGAGGAGCAGGACCCGCAGTGCGCGGTGTCGCTGCCGCAGGACGGGCCGGTGCCGCTGCCCACCGGGGCGCGACGGGTGCTGGTCAACGCCTACGGGTTCGGCGGGAACAACGCCTCGCTCGTGCTGGCGGGGAGCGCTCGGGCGGCGGAGCGGAAGGAGGGAGTGCCGGTATGACCGATGTGTCCGCGGACGACCTCGTCGTCACCGGGGCGGGTGTGGTCACGCCGTGGGGCGACGTGCCGGAGGTGGCCGCGGTGGCGGGCGGGGAGCCCGCGACCGGGGCCGGCGGGTGGTTCGACCACCGGGAGCGGCTCGGGCCGCGCGGCTACAAGTACCTGCCGCCGGCCGCCCGGTACGCCATCGCCGCCGCGCGCGGCGCGCTCGCCGACGGGGGCCGGCCGCACGCCGTCCCGGCCGAGCGGCGCGGGCTGCTGCTCGCCACCAACGCCGGACTCGCCGACCTCTTCGACACCATGGACGCCACGGTCGCCGGGCCGGGTGCGGCGGGCATCTCCCCCTCGTCGGCCCCGTACTTCGCGGTCAACGTCCTCGGCAACCGGCTGGCCCTCGAACTCGGCCTCAACGGCTTCGCGCTGACCGTCGCCACGGCCCGGACGGCGGCCTTGGACGCGCTGTCCGTCGCGGCCCTGGTGCTGGCGTCCGGCCGCGCCGACACCCTGGTGCTCGCGGCGACCGAGGAGCCCCTCCCGGACGGCCGGGGCGGCGGGGGCGAGCAGGGCGCCGCGGTGCTCACGCTGGAGACGCCGGCCGGGGCGCGGGCCCGCGGCTCGGCGGTCCGCGCCACCGTGCGGGCCCGCTCCCTGTTCCTCCCGCCCGCCGCCCTGGCCGACCCGGCGGGGCGGACCCGTGCCGCCCGCGCCCTGGCCGCGGCGCTGGCGGAGCTCGCCGTTCCGGAGGACCCCGCCGCGGTCCACCTCGACCTGGACGGCTCCCCGGTCGCCGCGGCGGTCGCGGCCGCCGTCGCCGCCCACCGCCCGGCCCCGCCCCGGGACTCCGCCCCGCCCGGCCGCCCGGCGGTGGATCCGGCGCCGCGGGCCGGGTGCCTGGGCCCCGCCCTGGCCGTGGCCCACGCCGCCACCGCGCGGGACGGGGGCAGCCGGCTGGTCGTCTGCGCGACCGGCGCCGGGCAGGTGGCGCTGGTGCGCGCCTCCCCCGTGACCGCGCCGTCCGTCCCTCCCGCACCCGTCCAACCGCCCCACCGCACACAGGAGTCGGAGCATGCTGAAGTCGCTTGAGGGGAGCTGGTGCCTGGTCCTCGGGGTGTCCAGCGGGATCGGGCGGGCCATCGCCCTGGGACTCGCCGAGGAGGGGGTCCACGTCGCCGGCGTGCACTTCGACACGGCCTCGCGCGCCGGGGAGGTCGAGGAACTCGTCGCACAGATCCGGGGCAAGGGCGTCGAGGCGCACTTCTTCAACGCCAACGCCTCCTCCCGGGCCACCCGGCAGGAGCTGGTCCCCCGGCTGGCGGAGCTGACCGGCAGCACCGGCGGCGTCCGCATCCTGGTCCACTCGCTCGCCTTCGGCAGCCTGGTGCCGTTCCTGCCGCGCGCCGGCTGGGACAAGCAGCTCACCGCCCGCCAGCTGGAGATGACCCTCGACGTCATGGCGCACAGCCTCGTCTACTGGACGCAGGACCTGCTCGCGGCGGGCCTGCTGCGCGACGGCTCGAAGGTCTACGCGATGACGAGCGCCGGCACCTCGCAGGCACTGCCCAGCTACGGCGCGGTCTCGGCGGCCAAGTCCGCCCTGGAGACCCATGTCCGCCAGCTGGCCTGCGAACTGGCCCCCCGGGGCGTCGCCGTGAACGCCCTGCGGGCCGGCACCACCGTCACCCCCGCCCTGCAACGCATCCCGGAGCACGCCGGCTACGTCGAGCGGGCCGCCGAGAACAACCCGCACGGCCGGCTGACCCGGCCCGAGGACGTCGCGGACGCCGTCGCGCTGCTGTCGCGCACCGGGTCCTCCTGGCTGACCGGCAACACCATCGGCGTCGACGGCGCGGAACTGCACGCCGCCGCGGGCGCCTGGGGCTGACCCGCCACACCCCCCACGACCCGCCACGACCCCCACGACCTTCACCGACAGGAGCAGACAGCGATGAGTGTCAGTCTTGCCACCGGGGCGGACCCGGACACCCTGGTCGTATCCGGCTGGTCGGCCGCCTCGCCGTACGGGCTCGGCGCCGAGGCCTTCGCCGAGGGCGTGCGGGAGGGCCGGGACGGCGTGCGCGCCGCGGACCCGGCCGTCGGCCCCGGCCCCTACGAACGGGCCGGCCGCGTCCCGGACTTCGACGCCAGGGCGGTCCTGGGCCGCAAGGGCACCCGGTCGATGGACCGGGCCACCGCGCTCGCCGTGGCCACCGCCGGGATGCTCCTGGAGCGGGCCGGCGGCGGGCTGGCCCAGGACGACCCGGAGGCCGTCGGCATGGTGCTCGGCACCGGGCACGGCAGCGTGCAGAGCATCATGGACTTCACCCGGGACTCCCTGACCGGCGAGAAGCCCTTCCACGTCGACCCGGCCCTGTTCCCCAACACCGTGATGAACCGGGCGGCCGGCCAGAGCGCGATCTGGCACACCCTGCGCGGTCCCAACACCACGGTCGCGGGCGGCGCCCCGACCGGCCTGCTCGCCCTCAACTACGCGGCCCGGCTGCTGCGCCGGGGCCACTGCGAGGCGGTCCTGTGCGGCGCCGTCGAGGAGTTCTCCACCGAGCGGTCCTGGCTGGAGTACCGGGCCCGCACCGCGGGACCCCACCAGCAGCCCACCGGGCCGCTCGGCGAGGGCTGCGCGCTCTTCCTGCTGGAGCCGCTCGACCGGGCCCGCGCCCACGGCCGCCCCGTCCTCGCCACCCTGCTCGGCAGCCGCTTCGCCGCCTTCCACACCCCGGAGCGCGCCCGCCACGCGGTCGTGCGCACCGTCACCGAGGCGCTCAAGGAGGCCGACGTCCGGCCCGACGAGGTCGCCCTGCTGGTGCCCTCCGACTGCGGCGGCCCGCTCGGCGGCCGTGAGGACGCGGCGCTCGCCGAGGTCTTCGGCGAGCACCGGCCGCCCCGGCTGCGCCTGCGCCACCTGATCGGCGACCTGGGCGCCGCCTCCGCCTCCCTCCAGCTGGCGGCCGCGGTCGCCACCGGGGAGCCGGACCGCCCCGTGCTCGTCACCTCGGTCGACCCCGACGGCCAGACCGGGGCGGTCGTCCTGCGCACCGGTCCGCGCTGAGGCGGCGTCCGCGCTCCGCTCCACCCGCTCCCTTCGTCCGCCCTCCGCTCCACCCGCACCCTTCGTACGCCCACCCCATCCGGAAGGACCCGTGTACCCATGTCCGACACCACCGCCCCCGTGCTCGACAAGGAACAGCTGCGTGACCTGGTGGCCGAGGTCCTCGACCTGGACGCCTCCGAGGTCACCGACGAGGCCCACTTCACGGAGGACCTGGACGTCGACTCGCTGATGGCGCTGGAGATCACCGTGCGCCTGGAGAACGAGTACGGCGTGAAGCTCGCCGAGACCGAGCTGACCTCGATCACCTCCCTGCAGGGCACCTACGACCTGCTCGACCGCAAGCTGCGGGAGGCCCGGTGAGCGCCGCCTCGCCGCTGGGCGACCTGGAGCTGATCCGCACCGGGCCGACGGGGGCGCTCAGCGCCTTCGACGCCCCGGAGGACGGCCCGGTGATGGCCGGGCACTATCCCGGGTTCCCGGTGCTGCCGGGGGTGTTCCTCATCGAGGCCGCCCACCGCACGGTCCGCCGGTGGGCCGAGGACAACGCCGCCGGGGCGTCCGGCGAACTGGAGCTGGTCGCCATGGACCGGTGCCGCTTCCACCGGCCCGTCTTCCCGGGCGACCGGGTGCTGGCCGACGTCACGGTCGCCGGCGGCCCGACCGAACTGCTGTGCAAGGCGGCCGTCGCCACCGACCGGGGCAAGGTCGCCGACATCCGGCTGCGCTACCGGGTCGGGCGCGACGGGGACCAGGAAGGGAGCACCTCGTGACGGGGTACGGCGTCGACCGCATCAAGAACACCATTCCGCACCGCGGGGAGATCCTCCTGGTCGACCGCGTCACGCGGGTGACCCCGGGCGAGAGCCTGACCGCGCTCAAGGCGGTCTCCGGCAACGAGCCCTGCTACGCCTCCCTCGGCCAGGACGCCGCGCCCGCCGACTACGCCTACCCCACCTCCCTGGTGATCGAGTCCTGGGCCCAGTCCGCGGTGCTGCTGTCCGTGTGGGAGAACCCCAACCCGGACGTGCTGGCCGGGAAGGTGGAACTGGCCGGCGCCATCAACGAGGTGGCCTTCGGCGTGCGCGTCCACCCCGGGGACGTCCTGGAGCACCGGGTGCGCCTGGTGAAGTCCGTCGACGAGACGGCGGTCCTCGCGGGCGAGACCTACGCCGCCGGCCGCGAGGTGCTGCGCGTCGGCTCCTTCGTGGTGGCGCTGCGCGATGTTTCGGAACTGCTGCCGGCGCCCGAGAGCGCCCGGCCGAAGACATGAGGAGCGACGTGATGTCCGCAGCGGACGACACCCCCGGCGACAAGGTCGCCCTGGTCACCGGAGGGTCCCGCGGCATCGGCCGCGCGGTCGTCGAACGGCTGGCCCGCGACGGCTACGACATCGGCTTCTGCTACCGCTCCGACGCCCGGGCCGCCGCCGAGGCGGAGAAGCAGGTGCTCGACCTGGGCCGCCGGGTGCTCTCCCGCCGGGTGGACGTCACCGACCGCGCCCAGGTGCGGGACTTCGTCGCCGCGGCCGAGGCGGAGCTGGGCCCGGCCTCGGCCGCGGTCACCTCGGCCGGCATCACCCGGGACAGCCCGCTGGTGCTGATGCCGGACGAGGACTGGGACGCGGTGGTGCGCACCAACCTGGACGGCACCTACAACCTGTGCCGTGCGGTGGCCTTCCCGATGATCAAGCGGGGCGGCGGTGCCGTCGTCACGCTCTCCTCGGTGGCCGGCGTCGCGGGCAACGCGGGCCAGACCAACTACTCGGCGTCCAAGGCCGGGATCATCGGCTTCACCCGGTCGCTGGCGAAGGAGGGCGGCCGGCACGGCATCCGGGCCAACACGGTGGCCCCCGGCTTCATCGACACCGACATGACCTCGGCGCTGCCGCCGAAGGTGTCCGCGGAGATGCTGCGCCGGATCCCGCTGAAGCGGTTCGGCCGGCCGGAGGACGTCGCCGCGCTGGTCTCCTTCCTGGTCTCGCCGGACGCGGCGTACGTCACGGGCCAGGTCTTCCAGGTCGACGGCGGGATCGCGCTGTGAGCGGACGGACGGGCGGGGGCCGCCGCACCCGGCGGCCCCCGCGCTTCTACTTCTCGCTGCGCAGCCCCTACTCCTGGCTCGCCTACCAGGACCTGACGACACACCACCGGAGCGTGGCGGCCACCCTGGAGTGGGTGCCGTTCTTCGAGCCGGACGAGCTGAGCCGCACCCTGCTGGCGGAGGCCGGCGGGGCCTTCCCCTACACCCCGATGAGCCCGGAGAAGCACCGCTACATCCTCCAGGACGTGCGGCGCCTGGCCGCCGAGCGGGGACTGGCCCTGAGCTGGCCCGTGGACCGCGAGCCGGTCTGGGAGGTGCCGCACCTCGGCTATCTGGCCGCGGCCCGGCACGGCAGGGGCGCCGAGTACATCGCGCTCGCCGCCCGGGCCCGCTGGGAACTGGGGCAGGACATCTGCGACCGGTCGGTGATCGGCGGCTTCGGCGTCCACCTCGGCCTCGACGGCGAGGAGTTGGCGTCGGCGTCGGACGACCCCGGGCTGCGCGCCGAGGGCGTGCGGGTGCTGCTGGAGATCCAGCGCGACGGCGTCTTCGGGGTGCCGTTCTTCGTGGACCACTACGACAAGTACTGGGGCGTCGACCGGCTGCCCGCCTTCGTGTCGGCCCTCGCCGGGCGCTCCCCCGGCCCCGCGGAACCGCCGGGCGGTCCGCGACCCGCGCCCGACGGGCACGGGCGGACCGTCGACGACGGCCATGCGGGCGGCTGCGGCTGAGCCGCCCGCATGGCCGGCCGGGACCGGACCGCCCGCACCGGGCCCCTGCCCCTGCCCCGGCCCGGCCCCGCGGCACCGGCGGCCGCGGTACGCCGCCGCCCCGCGGGCGCCGTACCGCGGCCGCGTTCCGTTCGCCCGCGCCGCCCGCGCGGCCGCCACTCGCCGACCGCCGTTCCGACCGATCCCCCTCGCGATGCCCGGTGGGCCGCATATAGCTGGCGCATAGCGGGCGCCGGTTGAGTGGGAGCCATACCGCTGCTGTGCGACCGCGGCCCAACCGGCCGCAGAGGGTGAGTCGTTGGGGTGACCGACTTCGAGAGCTTCGTCGGCGTGCTGCGCCGCAGGGCCGCCGACCGGCCCGCTCGCAGCGCCGTCCGGTTCAGCACCGGGCCGGCCGAGGAGGACCTGACCTACGCGGAACTGGACCGGGCCGCGCGGTCCGTGGCGCAGTGGCTGCGCGGGCGGGTGGCCCCCGGCGACCGGGTGCTGGTGTCCTGCGGTCCCGGCACCGGCTTCGTCCGGGCCTTCCTCGGCTGCCTCTACGCGGGCGCCGTGCCCGTCCCGGTGCCCCTGCCCGGCGGCTTCGGGCGCCAGGAGGCCAGGACGACGGCGATCGCCGCGGACACCGGGGCCCGGCTGGTGCTCACCGACGCGGCGGGCCTGGCCGCGGTGGAGCGCTGGCTGGAGGGCGAGCCGGGCGCGCTCGCCGGCCTGGCGGCCGCCGCGGTGGAGTCCGCCGAACACGCCGGGGACGCCGCGGCCTGGACCGAACACGCCGTCGGCCCGGACGAGTTGTGCTTCCTGCAGTACACCTCCGGATCGACCGGCGATCCGAAGGGCGTGATGGTCCCGCACGGCGCCCTGGTGCACAACCTGCGACTGATGCGCGACAGCCACGGCTGGCACGGCGACATGACCTGGTGCAGCTGGCTGCCCGCCTACCACGACATGGGCCTGATCGCGATGATGCTGGCCCCGCTCCACCTGGGCGGGACCGCGGTCCTGATGTCGGCGACCGAGTTCCTCAAGCGGCCGGCCTCCTGGCTGCGGCTCATCGACCGGCACCGGGCCGACATCAGCTGCGCACCGAACTTCGCCTACGACCTGTGCGCGCGCCGCCTCACCGAGGAGCAGACCGCCGGGCTGGACCTGTCCCACTGGCGCTACGCCTGCAACGGCGCCGAGCCCGTCGACGCCGCGACCCTCGCCCGCTTCGCGGAGCGGTTCGCCGGCGCCGGCTTCTCGGCGGACTCCCTGCTGCCCGGCTACGGCCTCGCCGAGTCCACGCTCTACGTCTCCGGCACGCCCGCGGCCGAGCCGCCGACGGTGCTGCGCGCGGACCCGGAGGCGCTGGCCGCCGGCCTGGTGACGGAGGCGGCGGGCCGCGCCGGCGGGGCGGCCCGGGCCGCGGAGCTGGTGAGCAGCGGGGTCGTGCGCGGACTCGACGTCCGCGTCGTGGACCCCGGCACCGGCGCGGCGCTGTCCGACGGCCGGATCGGCGAGATCTGGATCCGCGGCGACAGCGTGGCGCTCGGCTACTGGAACCGGCCGGAGGAGACCGGGCGGACGTTCCGCGCGGTCACGGCCGACGGCGCGGGCCCGTTCCTGCGCACCGGGGACCTCGGGGCGCTGCGCGACGGCCACCTGTACGTGACCGGCCGGCTGAAGGAAATGATCATCGTGCACGGCCGGAACCTGTATCCGCACGACATCGAGCGCGAACTGCGCGACCTCGAACCGGCCTTCGCCGACCTGCCCGCCGCGGTGTTCGGCTCCCGCCCCGGCGGCTCCGTCGGGGAGGAGGTCGTCGCCGTCCAGGAGGTCCACAGCCGCGGGATCCCCGCCGGGACCCTCGCCGCCCTGGCCCGCACCGCCCGGGCCCGGCTGGCCCGGCGCCTGGGCGTGCGGGTGGGGGGCGTGGTCCTCGTCAGGACCGGGCGCATCCAGCGGACCACCAGCGGCAAGATCCGCCGCACGCTGATGCGCACCCTCTTCGAGAGCGGCGAACTCGCCGTACTGGCCGAGGAGTTGTCCCCCGAGCTGCACTCCGCCTTCCGCACCCCCGCCGACCGGAACGACGACCGGGACGACAGGGACGACAGGGACGACCGGGACACGGGAGCCCTGCGGGTGCCGGCCGCCGCCGCGGACGGGGCGTGGGACCCGATCGCGCTCGGCCGGGAGCTGGAGGTACGGCTCGGGGATCCGGCGGACGGGCGGTCGGCGTTCTCCTACCGCGGCAGCGCGCGGACCGACCGGGCGGAGGAGTTCCCGGCGGACGTCTGCCGGGAACTGGACGCCCTGGGGCTGCCCCGGTGGTTCGCCCCGGCCCGCCTCGGCGGCGAGCTGCGCAGCGCCGAGGAGCTGTCCCAGCTCATCCGGATCCTGGCCCGACGGGACTTCACCGTCGCGCTCGGCCACGCCAAGACCTACCTCGGCGCCGTGTCGGTCTGGCTGGCCGGGCGCCCGGACCAGGCCGGGGAGCTCGCCCGCCGGGTCGGCGAGGGGGCCGTCGTCTCCCTCGCCCTCACCGAGCGGGCCCACGGCAGCGACCTGCTCGCCGGCGAGCTCCGCGCCGAGCGCACCGCGGACGGGTGGCGGCTGGACGGCGAGAAGTGGCTGATCAACAACGCCGGACGGGCCGACCTGGTGACCGTCCTGGCCCGCACCAGGCCCGAGGGCGGCAGCCGCGGCTTCAGCCTGCTGCTCGTCGACAAGGCGCGGCTGGCCCCCGGCACCTGGCGCCCCCTTCCGCGCGTGCGCACCCACGGCGTGCGCGGCGCCGACATCAGCGGCATCGCCTTCGACGGCGCCGAGCTCCCCGCCGACGCGCTGGTCGGCGCCGAGGGGGCGGGCCTGGAGATCGTCCTCAAGGGCTTCCAGATCACCCGCACCCTGTGCTCGGCGATGTCCCTCGGCATGGCCGACCACGCCCTGCGCATCGCCACCGGCTTCGCCCGCACCCACCGGCTCTACGGCCGCCGCCTGGCCGACCTGCCGCACTCCGCGCGGACGCTGGCCGAGGCCTACGCCGACCTGCTGGCCATGGAGGCCGCGAGCCTCGTCGCGACCCGCTCCGCGCACACGCTGACCGAGGAGCTGAGCGCGGTCTCCGCGGTGGTGAAGTACCTCGTGCCCACCCTCGGCGACGAGGTGATCGGCGCGCTGCGCGGACTGCTCGGCGCCCGCGCGATGCTGGTCGAGGACTTCGCCGACGGCGCCTTCCAGAAGCTGGAGCGCGACCACCGGATCGTGGGCATCTTCGACGGCAGCACGGCCGTCAACCTCAACTCGCTGATCAACCAGTTCCCGGTGCTCGCCCGCGGCTACCGCAAGGGCCTCGCCGACCGGGACGGGGTCGTGTCCGCCGCCCGCCTCGACGGTCCGCCGCCGGAGCTGGACCACGACCGGCTCACGCTGTACGCCCGCTCGGGCGTGAGCGTCGTGCAGTCGCTGCCGGAGGCGGTGCGCCGGGTCAAGGAGCTGGCCCCGCCCGCCGTGGCCGAGCGGGCCGAGCGGCTGCTCGTGCTCGCGGACGAGGTGCACGGGGAGCTCGCCGCCCACCGGCACAGCGCCCGGGCCGTCCCGGAGGCGGCGTTCGCCTCCGCCGGCCGGTACGCCCTGGTGTACGCCGGCGCCGCTGCCCTCCACCTCTGGCTGGAGAACCGGGGCGGCGCGGTCGCCGACGGCCCGCTGTGGCGCGACGCGGCCTGGCTGGACGCCGTCCTCGCCCGTCTGCTGGTCCGCTCGACCGGCACACCCGACCTGGACGACGCCGACGGGCCGGCCCTGGACGCCCTGCTGCCCGCGCTGCACGCCCAGCACGAGCGGGGGCTGCTGTTCTCGCTGCTGCACTGCCCGCTGGCCGGCGCCGCCGCCGACACCGACGACACCGGCGGCACGGCCGGCGACCCGCCGGCCCCCACCTCCTCCCCCAAGGACGCGCCATGACGGACCTGTCGACCACGAGCGCCACCGGGCTCCGCGCGGACGGCACCCGGCCCGACGCCGCCCTGGAGCGCCTCGACCGCCTGGAGGGCCTGCTCGGCGACCCGCACGACCCCGCCAACCCGCTCGGCCTGGCGGCCGTCCTCGACGCCGACGAGCGCGGCGAGCTGTCCGCGGACGGCGAGGACGCGCTGGCCGCCTACGGGCTGGGCGCCGAGTTCGTGCCGGCCGCGCTCGGCGGCCGCTTCGAGCGCTCCGACCGGTTCGCGCTGCTGATGCGGTCGGTCTTCCGCCGGGACTGCGCCCTGGGCATCGGGCACGGCGTCACCAGCTTCATCGCGGGGCTGCCGATCTGGTCGGACGGCACCGCCGAGCAGCGGCAGCGGTCCGCCGACCTGCTGCTCGCGGGCGGCCGGATCGTCGCCGCCTACACCGAGCTCGACCACGGCAGCGACTTCACCCGGATCTCGCTCGCCGCGCGGCCCGCGGCCGACGGTGGCTACCTCCTCGACGGCGGCAAGCAGCTGGTCAACAACATCGGCCGGGCCGAGGCCGCCGTGCTCTTCGCCCGCACCGGCGAACGGCCCGGCAGCCGCGGCCACTCGCACCTGCTGGTCGACCTCGACGCCCTGCCCGCGGGGCGGCTCGAACGCGGCGCCCGCTATCCCACCTCCGGGGTCCGCGGCTGCCTGCTGGGGGGTGCGCGCTTCGACTCCTGCCCCGTCCCGGCCGACACCCTGCTCGGCGAGGAGGGCGGCGCCATGGAGACCGTGCTGAAGGTCTTCCAGGTGACCCGCTGCGTGCTGCCCGGCATGGTCGTCGGCGTCGGCGACAGCCAGCTGCGCACGGTCCTCGCCTTCGCCGGGGAGCGCCGGCTGTACGGCGGCCCGGTGAGCGCGCTGCCGCTGCCCCGCTCGGTGCTCACCGACGCCTTCGCGGACCTCCTGGTCTGCGACGCGCTGTCCATGGTCGCCGCGCGTACCCTGCACCTGCGGCCCGCCGAGGCGAGCGTGCGCGCGGCGGCGGTGAAGTACCTCGTGCCCAGGCTGCTCCAGGAGAGCTCCTACCGGCTCGGCGTGGTGCTGGGCGCCCGCGGCTACCTGCGCGAAGGGCCGTTCGCGGCGTTCCAGAAGACGGCCCGCGACCTGCCCGTGGTGGCGCTGGCGCACGCCAGCGGCGCGGTGTGCCTGGCGAACATCGTCCCGCAGCTGCCCCGGCTCGCCGAGCGCTCCTGGCGGCCCGCGCTGGACGCCGGCACCGCCGGGCCCGAGGACGGGGATGCGCTGTTCCGGCTGCACGACCCGCTGCCGCCGCTCGACCTCGACCGGCTGGAGCTGACCACGCGCGGGGCCGACGGCCTCGCCGCCCTGCTCCCGCGGTTCGCCCGGGAGCTGGCCGACCAGGCTGCCGACCGCCCGGAACTGGCAGAACTCGCCTCCCTGGCATCAGAGTTCAGTGACGCCCTGGCCGACCTGGCACGCCGCGCCGGCGCCCTGCCGCCGCTGGAGCGGACCCCGGTCGCCGGGCGTCGCTCCTTCCTGCTGGCCGAGCGCTACACGCTGCTGCTCGCGGCCGCGGCCTGTCTGGGCGTCTGGCGGGCGGCGCCGCGCTCCGACGGCTTCCTCGCCGACCCGCTGTGGGTCACCGCGGCGCTGCACCGGCTCGCCGGGCGGCTCGGTCCGCGCCGCGGACCGCTGCCCCCGGCCGCCGCCGGGGCGCTCTTCGACGAGCTGTCCACCCGTCACCACGACGACCGCACCTTCGACCTGTTCCGCACCCGGCTCGCCCCGCGGGCCCGACCCGTCACGGGAGTTGCCCCATGACCGAAGCCTCCGCCACCGCCACCGCGGCCGACACCGCCCCGACCGCCCCGGACTCCGACACCTCGCCGCAGGCCATCCGCGGCTGGCTCGTCGACCGGGTCGCCTACTACCTCGACGTCACGCCGGCCGAGGTCGACGCGGACGCCGAACTCGCCGAGCTGGGCCTGGACTCCGTCTACGCCCTGACCCTGTGCGGCGACGTCGAGGACCGCTTCGGCCTCGTCGTCGAGCCCACCATGGCCTGGGACCACCCGACCATCAACGCGATCACCGCCCACCTCGTCGACGAGCTGCCCGGCTAGACCGGCCGTCGGACCAGACCGGCCACCCGTCCGCCGGACGGACTGGCGCCGCACTGGGCCGGGGCCGGCCTCCCCGCCCGGGGAGAAGGCCCCGGCCCGTTCTCCGCGCCCCGCGACACGGCGGACGCGCGCCGCAACCGTACCCACCTCTCCGGGAAGGGGCGAACAGCCATGCCCGAGAACACGTTCCCCGGCATCCTGTCCACCGTGGGGAACACCCCACTCGTCGCATTCGAGAGGCTGCTGCCGGACCTGGGCTCCCGTGTGTTCGGGAAGATCGAGAGATTCAATCCGGGGGGCAGCGTCAAGGACCGTTCCGCGCTCGGGATGATGCTCGCGGCCATCCGCAGCGGCGCGGTGGAGCCGGGCCGATCGGTGGTCGTCGAGTCCAGCTCCGGCAACCTCGCCGTCGGACTCGCCCAGATCTGCCGGTACTTCGGACTGCGCTTCATCTGCGTGGTCGACGGCAAGACCACCGGCCAGAACCTCTCCATCCTCAAGGCCTACGGCGCCGAGGTGGAGGTGGTCACCGAACGCGACCGGGTCACCGGCGAGTTCCTGCCGGTCCGGCTGCGCCGGGTGCGCGAGCTGGTCGACCGGACACCCGGCGCGTACTGGCCCAACCAGTACGCCAGCCCGCTCAACCCCAAGGCCCACGAGACGACCATGCGGGAGATCGAGGAGGCCCTGGACGGCAAGGTCGACTTCCTCTTCTGCTCGGTCAGCACCTTCGGCACCCTTCGCGGCTGCCGGGACCACATCAGGGCGCGCGGCCTGGACACCACCATCGTCGCCGTCGACGCGATGGGCAGCGCGATCTTCGGCCTGGAGCCCACCCAGCGCCTGATCCCGGGGCACGGCGCCTCCGTGGTGCCGCCACTGATGGACACGACGGCCGCCGACGAGGTGGTGCACGTCTCCGACCTGGAGTGCGTCACCGCCTGCCGCCGGCTGGTCGCCCGGGAGGCCGTCCTCGCCGGCGGCTCCTCCGGTGCCACCGTGGCGGCGCTGTGGAAGGTCAAGCACCTCATCCCCGAGGGCTCGAACTGCGTCCTCGTCCTCCCCGACGGCGGCGACCGCTACCTCGACACCATCTACTCCGACACCTGGGTGAACGACAACTTCGGCGACGTCTCGCACCTGTGGAAGGGCTGACGACCGATGCTCATGTCCACCGGCCAGGAAGCACTCTGGCTCGCCCACCGGATCGACCCGGACAGCTCCGCGTACAACGTCATCCTCGCCGTGCGGCTGCGCGACCGCGTCGACACCGGGGTCCTGCAACGGGCGCTGACCGCGCTCGTCGAACGGCACGAACTGCTGCGCTCCCGCTTCCCCGCCACCGACGAGGGCCCGGTCCGGCTGCCGACGGCACCCGGATCGGTGCGGCTCGACGTGCGGGAGGTGCCGGGCGCCGGCGACGAGGAGCTGTTCCGGCTCGCCCGGCGGGCGAGCGAGGAGCCGTTCCGCATCATGGAGTCGGGGGCGTTCCGCGCGGTGCTGCTGCGCCGGGCGCCCGACGACTCGGTGCTGGTCACCGCGACCCACCACCTGGTCAGCGACGCCACCTCGCAGTGGCTGCTGGTCCGCGACCTGTTCGCCGAGTACGGCGCCCGCACGGGGCGGGGCTCAGCCGTCGCACCGCCCGGCGCGATCACGTCCTGGGACGAGCAGGTGCGCGGCGAGCGGGAGTTCGTCGCCTCGCCGCGCGGACGGCGGGCCGCCGCGTACTGGCAGGAGGTGTGCGCCGGGGTCCGGGCGGCGGAACTGCCCACCGACCGGCCGCGGCAGGCCCAGCCCACCCTCCGCGGCGCCACCCACGAGGTGCGGCCGGACCCGGCGACGGCACAGCGGCTGCGGTCCGCGGCCGCGGGCCGGGGCCTCACCCCGTTCGCGTGGCTGCTCGGCACCTTCCAGGCCGCGCTGCACCGTTCCGGCGCCGGCGACGGCTTCCTCGTCGGCTGCCCGGCCACCACCCGGTTCACCCCCGGCACCCGGGAGGCGGTCGGCTACTACGTCAACACCCTGCCGATCCTCGGGCGGTTCACCCCCGCGACGACGCTGCTGGAGGCCGTCGAGTCGGCGCAGCGGCACCTGCGCACCGGGATGGCGCACGCCCGCCATCCCGTGGAGCTGCTGGACGCCGGGTCCTCGCGCGGGCCGCTGTTCCGGATCTCCTGCACCCTGGTGGCCGCGGACCGGCTGCCGGTGCCCGGGCTCTACGAGGGGGCGGTGCGGCTCGGCGGGCTGCGGGCCGAGCTGTGCGACGTGCCCCAGCAGGAGGGGCAGCTCGACCTCGCCGTCGAGGTGCTCCAGGGCGCCGACGACTTCCGGCTGATGCTGCGCTACAACACGGACCTGTTCGACGCGGCCACCGTCGAGCGGTTCGGGGACACCTGGCACCGCCTGCTCGACGCCTCCCTCGACGCGCCCGGCACGCCGGTGGGCGACGTTGCGCTGGTCGCCCGGGACGATCTGGCCTTCCTGCTCGCGCTCGGCTCCGGGACGGCCTGAGCGCCTCCGGGAGCGGCCCGCACCACCCGGCCGCAGGTCGGCGGCCGTATAGGGCGCATATAGCGCCGGAGCCCACCATCGCTGCATCACCACAGGCCCGGCGCCACCGGATCCGGCCTGTCGCGCCCGCACCGCCGGCCCTGGTCCTCGCCCGTTCCGTAGAGAGGGAACCCCATGCTGATCCTCCGGCGCACCGACGTGGCGGATGTGCTGTCCGGCCGGGAGAAGGAGGTCATCGACCTCGTCGCCGAGACCTACCGGCTGCACGACGCCGGGCAGACGTCCCTGCCGCACTCGACGTTCCTGCGCTTCCCCGAGGAGCACCACCGCGCCGACCGGATCATCGGCCTGCCGGCCTACCGCGGCGGCGAGCGGCCGGCGGCCGGGATGAAGTGGATCGCCTCCTTCCCGGGCAACGTCGGCGCCGGCACCGAGCGTGCGAGTGCCGCCATCGTGCTCAACTCCGTGGAGCACGGCCGCCCGGTCGCGTTCGTCGAGGGCGCGGTGATCTCGGCCAAGCGCACCGCCGCCAGCGCCGCGCTCGCCGCCGCGGAACTCACCGCCGGGCGGCCCCCGGCCGGCGTGCTGCTGATCGGCTGCGGCGTGATCAACCTGGAGATCCTGCGCTTCCTGGCCGCCGCCCTGCCCGGGCTGCGCGAGGCCGCCCTCTACGACACCGACCCGGCCCGCGCCGAGGCGTTCGCGGACCGCTGCGCCGAGGCCGCGCCCGGGGTGAAGGCCCGCCCGGTGACCGACCTCGCGGCGGCCCTCGGCGAGCACCGGCTGGTGTCGCTGGCCACCACCGCCGCCGCTCCGCACCTGGACCTGGCCGCCTGCGGCCCGGACACCACCGTGCTGCACGTCTCACTGCGCGACCTGACGGTCGACACGATCCTCGGCGCGGTCAACGTGGTCGACGACACCGACCACGTCTGCCGCGAGCGCACCTCCCTCGACCTGGCCCAACAGGCCACCGGGAACCGGGACTTCGTCACCGCCGAGATCGGCGCGCTGCTGCGCGGCACCACGCTCCTGCGGCGCGTCCCGGAACGGCCCGTCGTCTACTCCCCGTTCGGCCTCGGCGTGCTGGACATCGCACTGGCCGAGTACGTGCGCGAGGAGGCCGAACGGCGCGGGCTCGGAGTCCGCGTCGAGGACTTCCTGCCGGTCTGAGTCCCGCACCGGCGGGGCGGCCCCTCGGCGCGGCCGTCCGCCTCCGGGCACTCCTGCCCGACCCCACCCCATCCACCCGCACCTCCGGAGGAACCACCATGACCACCGAGCAGACCGAAGGCCCCCGCCAGCGCGTGGTGCTGAACGACGAGGAGCAGTACTCGCTGTGGCCCGCCGGGCGGGAGCTCCCCGCCGGCTGGCACGCCGAGGGCACCGAGGGCACCCGCGAGGAGTGCCTCGCCCGGATCGCCGAGGTGTGGACCGACATGCGGCCGCTGAGCCTGCGCCGCCGCATGGACGAGTCCGTCGCGGGCTGAGTCCGCCACCGCCCCACACCCAGGTCTGTGACAGGAGTTGACGTGACCGCCGAACTGCTTCCGGAACGCTTCGCCGAGCAGGCGTTCCGTACGCCGCACGCCGTTGCCGTCGTCGACGGCGACCGGGCGGTGACGTACGAGGAGCTGGACCATGCCTCCGCGCGCATGGCCCGCCACCTCCGGGGCCTGGGCGCGGGGCCCGAGACGCTCGTCGGGGTGAGCCTGCCCCGCGGCCTCGACCTGGTGGTCGCGCTGCTGGGCGTGTGGCGGGCGGGGGCGGGCTACGTCCCGCTCGACCCCGCCCAGCCCCCGGCGCGGCTGTCGGACCTGATCCGCGACTCCGGGGCGGAGCTGGTGCTGGCCGCGCCGGAGCTGGACGCCGCCGTGCGCGGGGCCGGTGCCCGCCGGATCGGTCCCGGCGACCTCCCCGAGGGCGGCTCCGGCCTCGGGGACGGCCCCGCCGCGGACCCGGCCAACGTCGCGTACGCCATCTTCACCTCCGGCTCCACCGGCCGGCCCAAGGCCGTGGTCATCCCCCACGCGGGCATCGCCCGGCGGGTCGGCTGGACCGTGGAGCGGCACGGGCTCGGTCCCGGCGAGCGGGTGCTGCAGAAGACGACCATCGGCTTCGACGCGGCCGGCTGGGAGGTCTTCGCCCCGCTGGTCAGCGGCGCCACCGTGGTGCTGGCCCCGGCGGGTGCCGAGCGCGACCCGGCGGCGCTGCTGCGCGCCGTCGGCGACCTCGGGGTGACCGTGCTCCAGGTGGTGCCGTCGGTGCTGCGGCTGCTGGTGGCGGAGGACGGCTGGGAGCGCTGCGGCGCGCTGCGGCTGCTGTTCTCGGCCGGTGAGCCCCTGCACGCCGAACTGGTCGCCCGGTTGCGGGAGAAGGCCGGTGAGGGCGTCGAGGTGTGGAACACCTACGGTCCGACCGAGTGCTCCATCGACGTCACCGCCCAGCCGGCCGACCCGGCCGCGGCCACCGGCGCCGTGCCCATCGGCCGCCCGCTGCCCGGCACGAAGCTGCTGGTCCTCGACCCGAACGGCGCGCCGGTCCCGGTGGGCGTCCCCGGCGAGCTGTACGTCGGCGGCCCGCAGGTCGCCCGCGGCTACGCCGGGCGCCCCGACCTGACCGCCGAGCGCTTCGTGCCCGACCCCTACGCCACCGAGCCCGGCGCCCGCCTCTACCGCACGGGCGACCAGGTGCGCTGGCGCTCCGACCGCACCCTGGAGTACCGGGGCCGCCTGGACGACCAGGTGAAGGTCAACGGGGTGCGCATCGAGCCGGGCGAGATCGAGGCCGCGCTCGCGGCCCACCCGTCGGTCACCGGGGCCGTCGTCACCGCGTTCCCGGCCGAGGACGGCGGCAAGCGGCTGGCCGCGTACCTGACCGCGAGCGCCCCGGTGGACGCCGCCGAGCTGCGCGTGTTCCTGGCCGAACGGCTGCCCGACAGCCATGCGCCGTCCTTCTTCCACACCCTCGACGCCTTCCCGCAGCTGCCCAACGGCAAGGTGAACCGCGCCGCGCTGCCCGACCCCGAGGAGGTCTCGGCCGCCCGGCAGCCCGCGTACACCGCCCCGCGCGACGCCGCGGAGGAGATGGTGGCCGGTGTCTGGGCCGACCTGCTCGGCAAGGAGCGGATCGGCGCCCTCGACGACTTCTTCGCGCTGGGCGGCACCTCCCTCCAGCTGACCCGGCTGGCGACCCGGCTGCGCGCCGCGTCCAGCGAGAACGTCTCGCTGCGCGGTCTGTTCTCCGCCACCACGGTCGAGGCGCAGGCCAGGCTGTTCACCGCGGCCCCGGCCGGGGAGCGGCCCTCCCCCGACCTGGACGGGCCCGGCATCCTGCCGGTGCCGCGGTCCGGTGAGCTCCCGCTCTCCTCCGGGCAGCGGCGGCTGTGGTTCCTGGACCGGATGCACCCCGGCAGCCCCGAGTGGGTCGCCCCGCTGTTCCTGCGGCTGCCCGCCGGGCTGGCGCCGGAGGCGGTCGGGCACGCCCTGGACGCGCTGGCCGCCCGGCACGAGCCGCTGCGCACCCGGTACGTCGCCGAGGACGGCGAGCCCCGCCAGATCATCGACGCGGCCGGCGCCGCCCGGGTCGAGCTGCGCGTCGAGGACGCCGGGCGCGCCGGGCTGCCCGCGCTGTTCGGCGAGCAGTTCGCGCGCGGCTTCGACCTGGCCGAGGGGCCGCTGTGGCGGGCGCTGCTGGTGCGCCTGCCCGGCGAGGACCACGTGCTGCTGCTGACGCTGCACCACATCACCTGCGACGGCTGGTCGACGGTGGTCCTGGAGCGCGAGCTGCGCGAGCTGTGCGCCGCGCAGCCGGCCGGCCGGGCGCCCGAACTGCCCGCGCTGGAGCTGCAGTACGCCGACTACGGCGCCCACCAGCACCGCTGGCTGTCCGAGGGCGCCGTCGAGCAGGAGCTGGCCCACTGGCGGACCGCCCTGGACGGCATCGCCCCGCTCGACCTGCCGGCCGACCTCCCCCGCCCCGCGGTCCGCGACCCGCGCGGGGCGATGGTCCCCTTCCGGGTGCCGGCCCGGACCGCCGCCGCCCTGACCGAGCTGGGCCGGGCACACGGCGCGACCCCGTTCATGACCCTGCTGACGGCCTACGCCACCCTGCTGGCCCGCTACAGCGGCCAGTGGGACGTGCCCGTCGGGACCCCGGTGGCGGGCCGCACCCGGCCCGGGACCGAGAACATGGTCGGCTTCTTCCTCAACTCCCTGGTGGTGCGCTGCGCGCTGTCCGCGGACCTGACCTTCGCCGAGGCCCTGGAGCGGGTCCGGGACGCCGCCCGCACGGCCTTCGTCCACCAGGAGCTGCCGTTCGAGCTGCTCGTCGACGAGCTCCAGCCCGAGCGCGACCTGTCCCGCACCCCGCTCTACCAGGCCGCCTTCGACCTGCACAGCGAGGGCGTGACCTCCGTCGTCACCGACGACGCGGACCTGGCGGCGTTCACCGAGGCCTGGCAGGTGGCGAAGACCGACCTGTCGCTGTTCATGCGGCAGACCCCCGAGGGCGCCCTGGACGGTGTCCTGGAGTACGCGACCTCGCTGTTCGAGCGGGCCACCGCCGAGCGGATGGCCGGCCACTTCCTCGCCCTGCTCGACCGCGCCGCGCACCACCCCGGAACGCCCCTCGGCGAGCTGGAGCTGCTCGGCGACGAGGAGCGCCGGCTGCTGGTCGCCGACTGGAACGACACCGCGCACCGGTACGACGGGCGCTCCGTCGTCGAGCGCTTCGAGGAGCAGGCCCGCGCCGTCCCCGACCGCACCGCCCTGGACGCCGGCACCCGGACCGTCCGGTACGGGGAGCTGGACGCCGCCGCCAACCGGCTCGCCCACCGGCTGCGCGCCCTGGCCGGCGGCGGCGAGCCACGCGTCGCGGTGCTGCTCGACCGGGGCCCGGAGCTGGTGACCGCACTGCTCGCGGTCTGGAAGGCCGACGGCGCCTACGTGCCGGTGGACCCGTCGTACCCGGCGGAGCGGATCGCCGCGATGTGCGCGGCGGCCGGGGTCCGGGTCGTGGTGACCTCCGCGGCGTACGAGCAGCGGTTCACCGCGCCCGGCCCGCGGGTGCTGCGGGTGGACGCCGACGCCGCGGAGACCGCCGCACAGCCCTCCGACGCGCCCCCGCGCTCCGGGGACCCGGACCGGCTGGCGTACACCGTCTTCACCTCGGGCTCGACCGGCACGCCCAAGGGCGTCGAGGTCACCCACCGGGGCCTGGCCAACCACGTGGCCTGGGCCGCGCGGGAGCTGGCCGGACGGGACCACGGCGGCGCGGCGCTGTTCTCCTCGGTCGCCTTCGACCTGGTGGTGCCGAACCTGTGGGCGCCCCTGGCCACCGGTCAGCGGCTGTTCCTGCTGCCGCAGGACACCGACATGTCCGAGCTGGGCAAGCGCCTCGCGGAGGCCGCCCCGTTCAGCTTCCTGAAGCTGACGCCCGGCCATCTGGACGTCCTCGCCCACCAGCTCTCCCCGGTCCAGGCCGACACCCTCGCCCCGGTCATCGTGGTGGCGGGCGAGCCGTTCACCCGCGGCACGCTCGCGCGCTGGCGGGAGCTGGCCCCGGACACGGCGCTGATCAACGAGTACGGGCCGACCGAGGCGACCGTCGGCACGTCGGTCCACCCCGTGCCGCCCGAGGGCGCCGGGCCGGTCCCGGACGTCCTGCCGATCGGACGGCCGCTGCCCAACATGACGATGTACGTGCTGGACCCGGCGCTGCGGCCGGTCCCGGTCGGTGTGGCGGGAGAGCTCTACGTGGGCGGCACGGGCGTGGCCCGCGGCTACGCCGGCCGGCCCGAGCTGACCGCCGAGCGGTTCGTTCCGGACCCCTACGCCGCCGAGCCGGGCGCCCGCCTCTACCGCACCGGGGACCTGGTCCGCCGACTGCCCGACGGCGACGTGGCCTTCCTGGGCCGGCTCGACGAGCAGGTCAAGATCCGCGGCTACCGGGTCGAACTCGGCGAGATCCAGGCCGTGGTGACCGCGCACCCGGCGGTGCGCGAGGCCGTGGTCGTGGTCCGCCGACCGGAGGGCAGCGAGCCCGCGCTGGCCTGCTACGCGGTGCCCGCCGAGCCCGGCGGCGAACTGCCCGACCTCGCCGCGCACTGCGCGCCGCGGCTGCCCGACTACATGATCCCGGCGACCTTCACCGCGCTGGAGGCGATCCCGGTCAACGCCAACGGCAAGACCGACCGCCGGGCCCTGCCCGACCCCTCGCCGGCCGCCGGCGACGCGCACGTCCCGCCGCGCGGCCCGGTCGAGCAGGCGCTCGCCGAGATCTGGGCCGAGCTGCTCGGCGTCCGGGCCGGGGCGCACGACAACTTCTTCCAGATCGGCGGCAACTCGATCCTCGCGATCCGCCTGATCTCCCGGATCCAGCAGGAGTACGGGATCGACTTCGCCGTCCGCACGGTCTTCGAGGGACCGACGGTCGCCCAGCTCGCGGCCGCCGTCGAGGAGCGCGTCGCCGCGGAGGTGGCCGCGCTGTCCGACACCGAACTGCTGAACGCCGTCGGCCCCCTCTCCCCCACCGACACCCCGCCGAGCAAGGAGCACCTGGCATGAGCACCGGCAACATGGAATCGCCCGTCGCCCCGGGCACCGATGCCGAGGCGCTCCGGGCCGAGCTGCTGCGCCGCCGCCTCGCCGGCGGCGGGGCCGCCGCCCCGCGCCGTGCGGGGATCCCGCGCGCCGACCGCGGCGCCCCGCTGCCTCTGTCGTACGGACAGCAGCAGATGTGGTTCCTCAGCCGGCTGGAGCCCGACAGCCCCGA
This sequence comes from Kitasatospora sp. NPDC057692, assembly GCF_042799475.1. Lineage (NCBI taxonomy): Bacteria > Bacillati > Actinomycetota > Actinomycetes > Kitasatosporales > Streptomycetaceae > Kitasatospora > Kitasatospora sp. NPDC057692. The sequence goes on from NZ_JBHVIV010000090.1 coordinate 28,579, forward strand.
GTACCTGGTGCCGCTGGTGCTGCGGCTGCGCGGCCCGCTCGACGCCGACGCCCTGGAGCGGGCCTGGCAGGGGGTGGTGGAGCGGCACGAGATCCTCCGCACCCGCTACGTCCTGCGGGACGACGAGCCGGTCCAGGTCGTCGACGACCCCCGCCCGCTCCCGCTGGTGCGCGCCCGGGCCGCCGACGACGCGGCGGCGCACGCCCTGGTCGAGGCGGAACTGTCCCGGACCTTCGACCTGGGCCGCGACTGGCCGGTGCGCGGGCTGCTGATCCGGGTGTCCGCCGAGGAGCACGTGCTCGCGGTGGTCTTCCACCACATCGCCTGCGACGCCTGGTCCACCCAGGTCTTCGGCCAGGAGCTGAGCGAGCTGTACCGCGGCGCGGCCCCGGCCCCGCTCGCCGTGCAGTACGCCGACTACGCGGCCTGGCAGCACGAGCAGCTCACCCGGGACGCGATGACCCGGCACACCGACTACTGGACGGACCGGCTGGCCGACCTCGCACCGCTCGACCTGCCCGCGGACCGACCGCGTCCGGCGGTGCGCGACGGCGCGGGCGCCACGGTGCCGTTCGAGGTACCGGAAGCGCTCGCGGTCCGGCTGCGCGAGCTGGCGGCCGCCCGGGACAGCACGCTGTTCATGCTGTTCCTCGCCGCCTACCAGACCCTGCTGGCGCGCTACACGGGCCGCCCCGACATCGCGGTCGGCACCGTGGTCTCCGGCCGCGGCCGCCCGGAGCTCCAGCAGCTGATCGGCTACGGCATCAACACCCTGGTGATGCGCGGCGACCTGTCCGGCGACCCGGCGTTCACCGACCTGCTGGCCCGCACCCGCGCCACCGTGCTGGACGCGTACGACCACCAGGACCTGTCGTTCGCCCGGATCGTCGAGGAGATCCGGCCGGTGCGCGACCTCTCGCGCACCCCGCTGTTCCAGGTCGCGTTCACCCTGCACGGCGACCGGGACACCGCCTTCGTGCTGCCCGGCGTCGAGGTGTCGCCCTTCGAGGGCTCGGGCCGGTTCGCCAAGTTCGACCTGGACCTGCAGCTGCGCGAGGGCGGGGACGGCTCGCTCGGCGGGCACCTGGAGTACGCGACGGCGCTGTTCGACCGCACGACGGTGGAGCGCTTCCGCGGCCACCTGCTGCGCCTGCTCGCCGGCATCGCCGACGCCCCGGGGGCGCGGCTGTCCGCGCTGGAGGTCATCGGGGACGAGGAGCTGGCCCTGCTGACCCGCCCGGCCGAGCGGTTCCCCGCGGTGACCCGCCGGGTGCACGAGCTGTTCGAGGACCAGGCCGCGCGCACCCCGGACAGCCCCGCCGTCTCCTTCGCCGGCACCACGCTGACCTACGCCGAGCTCAACGCCCGTGCCAACCGCATCGCCCACGCCCTGATCGCCAGGGGCGCCGGTCCTGAGACCCTGGTCGGCCTCGGCCTGGAGCGCGGCATCGAGCTGGTCCCCGCGCTGCTCGGCATCCTGAAGTCCGGTGCCGCCTACCTGCCGCTGGACCCGGCCAACCCCGCGGACCGGATCGCCTACATCGTGGACGACGCCCGGGCCCCCCTGATCGTCACCACGCGGGCCCACGCCGGGCTGTTCCCCGGCGAGCTGCTGCTGCTCGACGGGGACGGGGACGGGAACGAGGACGGGGACGCCCTCGCGGCCCGGCCCGACACCGATCCGGCCGTCGCCGGAAGCCCGGAGAACCTGATCTACACGATCTACACCTCGGGCTCGACCGGCCGGCCCAAGGGGGTCGCGCTGACCCACCGCAACGTGGTCCGCCTCATGGAGCGCGGCCACGAGCAGTTCGCCTTCACCGGGTCTGACGTGTGGACGCTGTTCCACAGCTACGCCTTCGACTTCTCGGTGTGGGAGATGTGGGGGGCGCTGCTGTACGGCGGGCGCCTCGTCGTCGTCCCGGACTCCGTCGTGCGCTCCCCCGAGGAGTTCCTCGACCTCCTGGTGCGCGAGAGGGTCACCGTCCTGAACCAGACGCCGACCGCGTTCCGCGCCCTGGTCGGCACCGACGCCGACCTGGCTCTGCGCGCGGTCGTCTTCGGGGGCGAGCGGCTGGAGGTGTCGGAGCTGCGGCCGTGGGCCGAGCGCTTCGGCCTCGACCGGACCGCCCTGGTCAACATGTACGGCATCACCGAGACCACCGTCCACACCACCCTGCACCGGGTGACCGCGCAGGACCTGGACGCGCGGGGGGCCAGTCCGGTCGGCCGGCCGCTGGCGGACCTGAGCGTCCACCTGCTGGACGCCGACGGCCGTCCCGTGCCGATCGGCGTGCCCGGCGAGCTCTGCGTGGGCGGCGCCGGGGTGGCGCGCGGCTACCTCAACCGGCCGCGGCTGACCGCGGAGCGGTTCGCACCCGACCCGTACGGGCCGCCCGGCTCCCGCCTGTACCGGAGCGGTGACCTGGCCCGCCGGCTGGCGGACGGCGGCCTGGAGTTCCTCGGCCGCATCGACGACCAGGTCAAGGTCCGCGGCTTCCGCATCGAACTCGGCGAGGTCGAGACCTCGCTGACCGCCCACCCCGAGGTGCGGGACGCGGTCGTGCTGCTGCGCGAGGACACCCCCGGCGACGGGCGGCTGGTCGCGTACGTGACCCCGGCCGACGGGACCGCGCCCGCCCCGGGCGCGCTCCGCTCCCACCTGGCCGGCCGCCTGCCCGGCTACATGGTCCCGGCCGCGTTCGTCGTCCTGGACGCACTGCCGCTGACCACCAACGGCAAGCTCGACAAGCGGGCCCTGCCCGTGCCCGGCCGCGAGGCCGTGGGAGCGGAGGGATCCGTCGGCCCCCGCACGGTCGCCGAGGAGCGCATCGCCGCCGTGTGGGCGGACGTCCTGGGCCTGGAGCGGGTCGGCGTCGAGGACGGCTTCTTCGAGCTGGGCGGGCACTCCATCCGCGCCGTCGCGCTCGTGGGCCGGCTGCGGGCCATCGGCTACGACCTCGCCGTGCGCGACGTCTTCGAGCACCGCACCGTCGCCCGGATCGCCGAACTGGTCACCGGCCGCCCGGCGCCCACCGGCGTCGGCCGTACCGCGGAGCCGTTCTCGCTGATCACCGCCGAGGACGCGGCCCGGCTCCCGGAGGGCGTCGCCGACGCATACCCGCTCTCCCAGGTGCAGCTCGGCATGGTCGTGGAGATGCTGACCGACGACGGCCGGCACCCGTACCACAACGCCACGGCCTTCCGGATCCGCGACGAACGGCCGTTCTCCGCGCAGGCGCTGCGCGAGGCCGCCGCCGCGGTCACCGCCCGGCACGACGTCCTGCGCACCTCCTTCGACCTCACCGGCTACTCCGTGCCGATGCAGCTGGTGCACGCGGCCACCGAGCTGCCGATCGTCGTGATCGACGTCTCCCACCTGTCCGAGGAACTGCTCCTGGCGGAGCTGCGGGAGTTCGTGCGGCAGCAGCGCGCCGAGCTGTTCGACCTCGCGGAGCCGCCGCTGCTGCGCCTGCACGCGCACGTGGCCGGCGACGGCAGCTGGTGGCTCACCAACACCGAGTGCCACGCGATCCTGGACGGCTGGAGCCACCACTCGCTGCTGATGGAGATCCTGCAGGAGTACGGCCGCATCCGCGACGGCGGGCGGCCCGACGGATCCGGTACCCCGGCCGTCCGCTTCGCCGACTTCATCGCCGCGGAACTGGACGCCCTCGGCTCGGCGGACTCCCGCGCCTACTGGCAGTCCGTCGTCGACGGCTACCCGCCGCTGGCCGTGCCCGCCGCGTGGCGCGGCGCGCCGGACGACGCGGGCGCCCCGCACCGCGCCCCCGTGCCCTTCCACGACCTGGAGGACCGGCTGCGCGCGCTGGCCACCAAGGCGGGCTCCTCGCTCAAGAGCGTGCTGCTCGCGGCGCACCTCAAGACGCTCAGCCTGATCACCGAGGAGGAGCGCTTCTTCAGCGGCCTGGTGTGCAACGCGCGGCCGGAGGTGCTCGGCGCGGACCGGGTCTACGGCATGCACCTGAACACGCTGCCCTTCGCGTACGACCGCTCCGCCGCCACCTGGCGTGAGCTGGTCGCCGCCGTGTTCGCCCGCGAGGTCGAACTGTGGCCGCACCGCGCCTACCCGATGCCGGTGATCCAGCGCGAACTCGCCGACGCCGAGCGGCTGATCGAGATGCGGTTCAGCTACCACGACTTCGACCAGGTCGACCACGAGCAGGTGGACTACCTGGCGAGCATCGACGACAGCCCCACCGAGTTCTCGCTCGGCGTCTCGGCCCGCATCGGCCACCTCGTGCTCACCGCCTCCCCACGCGCCCTGAGCCGCGACGCCACGGACCGGCTCGCGCAGATGCTGCGCCAGGTCCTGGAGGCGATGGCCGCCGACCCCGAGGGCGACGCCCGGGCCGCCTTCCTGCCCGAGGGCGAGCGGGAGCGGCAGCTGACGCGGTGGAACGACACCGCCCACGAGGCCGAGACCGCCTCCGTGCTCGGGCTGTTCGAGGCCCAGGCCGCCCGCACCCCGGACGCGGTCGCCGTCGAACACGCGGGCGCCACCGTCTCCTACGCCGACCTCGACACCCGGGCCAACCGGCTCGCCCACCACCTGCGCGGCCTCGGCGTCACGGCGGAGTCCCGGGTGCTGGTGCGGCTGGACCGCGGCCCCGACCTGCTGACCGCCCTGCTCGCGGTCTGGAAGGCGGGCGGCGCCTACGTGCCGGCCGACCCGTCCTCCCCCGCGGCCCGGGTCACCGCCATGCGGGAGGCCGCCTCGGCCGTGCTGACGATCGACGAACTGCCGGACACCACGGGCCTGCCGGACACCGCGCCGGCGCGGGCGGACGACCTGGACCGGCTCGCCTACGTCATCTTCACCTCGGGCTCCACCGGCACCCCCAAGGGCGTCGAGATCACCCACCGGGGCCTGGTCAACCACGTCGCCTGGGCGGCCCGCGAACTCGCCTCCCGCGGCACCGGAGGCGCCCCGCTGTTCTCCTCCGTCGCCTTCGACCTCGTCGTCCCCAACCTCTGGGCGCCGCTGGTCACCGGGCAGGCCGTGCACACGGTGGGGCAGGACGTCGCCCTGGACGAGCTGGGCGAGCACCTGGCCGCCTCGGGGCCGTACAGCTTCGTCAAGCTGACCCCGGGCCACCTCGACGTCCTGGCCCGGCAGCTCACCGCCGAGCAGGCGGCCGCGCTGGCGCCGGTGCTGGTGGTGGCGGGCGAGGCGTTCACCCGCGCCACGCTGGAGCGCTGGCGCGCGCTCGCCCCGGACACCGAGCTGATCAACGAGTACGGCCCGACCGAGGCCTCCGTCGGCTCGACAATCTTCCCCATCACCGAACCGGTCGGCCACGAGACCGTCCCGATCGGACGCCCCCTGCCCAACATGCGCACCTACGTCCTCGACCCCGCCCTCCACCCCGTCCC
>NZ_JBHVIV010000091.1:0-33467 GCF_042799475.1 Kitasatospora sp. NPDC057692
GCCCGTCCGCGCCCGAGGGCGCCGCGGCGGGCGGCTCGGCGCTGCCCGCGCTGCCGTCGGCCGCCCCAGCACTGCCCGGCGCCCCCGCTTCTCCCGGCGCTCCCGACGACCGGCCCGGGGGCGGCCCGCGCCCGGTCGGCTCCGGCCTCGGCGAGCTGGCCCCGCCGCGTCCCTTCGGCGCGCCCGGTGCCGTCGTGCCGGTCACTCCGGTGGCGCCGGTCACACCGGTGGCACCCGCCGCCGACGTCAGGCCGCGGGCCGCCCTGGAGCTGCCCGCCGCGCCCGCCCCGGACCCGGCGGCCCCCGGTGCCCCGCAGGCCGGCACGCCGATCGCCCTGCCGGGCGGCCGTACCGAGGCCGGCGAGCCCGGCTCGGTGCCCGCCCCGGCCCCCGACGGCGGTCCGCGCCGCCTGCTGGTCTGGCCCGAGCCCGACCCCGCCACCCGGCAGGCGCTCCAGGACCGCGGCTACCGCCCGGTGATCGTGCGCTCCCGCGAGGAGGTGGACGCGCAGGTCGCCGGCTTCCCCGCCGCGCTCTTCGTCGACCCGCTGACCGGACCGATCACCCGCACCGCCCTGCAGTCGCTGCGCACGGCGGCGCTGAACAGCCGGGTCCCGGTGGTGGTCACCGCCGGCCTCGGGCAGGCCACCCGGGACGCCGCGTACGGCGCCGACCCGGCCGTCCTGCTGCGCGCGCTCGCCCCGCGCGACGGCGAGAACCACGCCCCGCGCGTCCTGCTGGTCGAGGGCGACCCGGACATCGCCGCCGCGATGATCGGCAGCCTGGAACGGCGCGGCATGCACGTCGAGCACGCCGCGGACGAGGGCGACGCCGTCGCCCGGGCCAGCAGCGTGCAGCCCAACCTGGTGGTGATGGACCTGCTCCAGATCCGCCGCCGCCGGGTCGGCCTGCTGGACTGGCTGCGCGCCAACGACCGGCTGCACCGCACCCCGCTCGTCGTGTACACCTCGGTCGACCTCGACCCGCGCGAACTGCCCCGGCTGCGCACCGGCGAGACGGTGCTCTTCCTCGCGGAGCGCTCGACCAGCGACGACGTGCAGTCCCGGATCGTCGACCTGCTCGGGCGGATCGGCGCCATGGGCGAGGCGGGCGTCGCCGCGGCGGGCTGACCGCCGCACAGGCCGAGGGCCGGCCACCCCTTCCCGGGGCGGCCGGCCCTCGCCGTCCGGACGCTTCGCGCCGGACTACTCCTTGCCGAGCCGGGTGACGTCCAGCTTCTGCGCCGCGTAGTCGGCCCGGATCACCTTCTTGTCGAACTTGCCGACCGAGGTCTTCGGCACCGCCTCGACGATCGCCCAGCGCTCCGGCAGCTGCCAGGAGGCGATCCGCCCGGCCAGGAACGCCCGCAGCTCCGGCAGCCCGGCGGTGGCGCCCGGCCGCAGCACGACGGTGGCCAGCGGCCGCTCGCCCCACTTCTCGTCCGGGACGGCCACCACGGCGGCCTCGGCGACCTCCGGGTGGGCCATCAGGTGGTTCTCCAGGTCCACCGAGGAGATCCACTCGCCGCCGGACTTGATCACGTCCTTCGCCCGGTCGGTGAGGGTCAGGTAGCCGTCCGCGGTGATCGTGCCGACATCGCCGGTGCGCAGCCAGCCGTCCTCGGAGAACTTGTCGTCCGGGCGCTGCGGGTCCTGGCCGGCGCCCCCGTAGTACGCCCCCGCGATCCACGGGCCGCGCACCTCCAGTTCGCCCGCCGACTCCCCGTCGTGCGGCATCCGCTCGCCGCCCGGGCCGATCAGCCGGGCCTCGACGGAGGCCGGGAAGATGCCCTGGGTGACCCGGTACGGCCACGCCTCCTCGGGGGTCAGCCCGCCCGGCGGCTGGGCGAAGGAGCCGAGCGGCGAGGTCTCGGTCATGCCCCAGGCGTGGATGACGGGGATGCCGTGGCGCTCCTCGTAGGCCTTCATCAGCGACGGCGGGCAGGCCGAGCCGCCGATCACCACCATGCGCAGGCTGGAGGTGTCGTAGTCGCCGGCGTCCAGCTCGTCCAGCAGGCCGCTCCAGATGGTCGGCACGGCCGCGCTGACGGTGGGCCGCACGGCGGCGATCATCTCGGCCATCGGCTTGGGCTGGAGGAAACGATCCGGCATCAGCAGGTTCGCGCCGGACATGAAGGCGGCGTGCGGGATGCCCCAGGCGTTGACGTGGAACATCGGCACGACCGGCAGCGCGGTGTCGCGGGGGGTGAAGGCGAAGTTGTCGCCGGTGTTGACCTGGAGGCAGTGCAGGTAGACCGAGCGGTGGCTGTAGAGCACGCCCTTCGGGTCGCCGGTGGTGCCGGAGGTGTAACAGAGCACGGCGGCCTGGCGCTCGTCGATGTCGGACCGCCAGGGGTAGGCGGTCGGCCGGTCCGCGATCAGCTCCTCGTAGTCGTGCACGCCGCCCGCGAAGCCGGCCAGCACCGACCGGTCGCCGGGACCGCTGACCACGATGTGCCTGAGGGTCGGGGCCAGCTCGGGGAGGACCGCGGCCAGCAGCGGCAGGACGGTGCCGTTGACGATAATCACGCGGTCGGCGGCGTGGTTGACGATGAACGACAGCTGGTGCGCCGGGAGCCGCAGGTTGAGGGTGTGCAGCACCGCGCCCATCGCGGGCACCGCGAGGTAGGCCTCCAGGTGCTCGGCGTTGTTCCACATCAGGGTGGCGACCCGGTCGTCCCCCGTCACGCCGAGCTCGTCCCGCAGCGCCCACGCCAGCCGGGCGGCCCGTGCCCCGGTCTCGGCGTACGTCCGGACCACCGGGCCGGTGCCGTCCCAGGTGGTGACGGTCGAGCGGCCGTGGATGGTGGACCCGTGTTCCAGAATCCGGGCGACGGTGAGCGGTACGTCCTGCATCGTGCTGAACACGGGTCCTCCTCGACCTGGGCGGCACTGCGGCGGCTCCTGCCCCGCGCCCGGCCGAAACGTCGGCTACTGGGCGGTAATACGGCAGTAGGGCCCGATTCTGCCGCGCCGGGTCCCGGATGTCAGCCTTCCGGCCGCGTTGCGCCGATCACGACCCGGCCACGGTCCGGCCACGTTCTCCCCGGTCGGGCGGGGGCGGCCCGGACGCCCGGCCCGGCGGCCGGGATACTGGGGGGCATGGGCGACGAGGGCGGCGAACGGCGGGTGGGGCGGGGTCCGGCCGGGTTCCGGCTGCCGTGCCCGTGCTGTTCCGGCGGGGTGCGGACGCAGGCGCGGATGGGCCTGCGGGCGGGCCGCACCGGCACCGGGTACGTCTCGGAGACCTGCCGCTACTGCCAGGGCCGGGGCTGGCTGGGGCTCGCGCTGCGGGAGTGACCCGGGCCCGGACGGCCCGGGCGGGGCCGCCCGTCAGCCGGCCAGCGGGGCGTCGACCTGGTTGCGGTCGACGGTGAGCGCGGCCCCGCCGTAGGTCTCCTCGACGTTGCCGCGGTACTGGTGGACCCGCTGGTGCTCGGCCCAGAGCTCCGCGGTGAGCGGCCCGCCCCCGGCGGTGTCGGCGCGGTCGTCCCAGCGGGCGTACCAGAGGGCGTCGGGCAGCGGCGAGCTGCCGGCCCGCGCGGCCGCGGCGAGGTCGGCGACGCCGGAGTCGAGGCTGGAGTAGAAGCCGGAGCGGTAGCCGGCCGCGTGCAGCGCCTGGGTCCAGCCGACGGTGAAGTCGACGACGGCCTGGCCGCAGGCGGGGTCGCGCATCGGGTAGGCCTCGATGTCCAGGAAGACCGGGCTGCCCGGGCCGAGCCCGACCGCCCGCAGGCCCTCGACCGCCTCGGCCGCCTCCTGGCGGCCCTGCTGGGCGGCCCGCGCCGGGTCGATCCGCTTCGGTTTGCGCTTCAGGTCGCTGCACGGCGCCTGGAGGCCGACGTGGACGGGCAGGAACCGCCACCCCATCGCCCGGGCCTGCCGCACCCAGTCGGCGGTGAGCCTCGGCTGGGCGCAGCCGCGCTGGCCGCCGCTGGTGTAGATGCCGAGCGCCCCGTACGGCGAGGCGTCGCGCCAGGCCCGCAGGGTCTCCAGCGGGGGCGCGGTGCAGGCGTCGAAGGCCGCGCCGGCGTAGAGGTCGCGGGGCCGGACCGGCGGCGGGCCGAGCCGGTCGGGCAGGACCGCGGCGCGGATGCGGGGCACGACGGCGGCCGCCGGAGCGGCGTCGTCGGCGCTCGCGCCCGGGCCGCCGGCGGCCAGCAGGAGGACGAGTGAGGCGGCGGCGAGGGCCGCGGGGCGGAGATGGCGCACGCCGCCTTGATACTGACGGGCCGTCGGGCACCGGAGGCCGCCGCGCCGCACGCGCCGCCGGAGCTCACCCTTTCGGACGCACCCGTCCGCATCCGTCCCGATTCCGGTAACGAGCTTGCCGCCCAGTGGCTCCTTACGGCAAACTCACCGTTATGCCCACGTCCCATCCCAGCGAAACCTCCGCCCCGACGCCGGCCGCCGCCGTCGCCGAGGCGCTTGCCATGCCGCCCGCCCCCAAGGGCGAGCCCGCCGGCGAGCGGGGCGGCTGGCGACGAGACGGGGCGCCCGGCGGGGGACCGCCTCCGGACGCACGACCCGGCCGACCGACCGGCCGACGGTTCCAGAACCTCCTGCGGCGCCCGGAGCGGATCCCGGCGCCGCTTCTCTGTGTCGCGGCGATGTTCCTGGTGCAGACCGGGATCGCGTTCTCCAAGCCGCTCTTCGGACCGCTCGGGGTGAGCGGAACCACCTTCCTGCGGCTGGGCTTCGCGGCGGTCGTCCTGCTGGCCGTCACCCGGCCCCGGCTGCGCGGGCGCCGACCGCGCGACCTGGCCGCCGCCGCCCTGCTCGGCATGGCCTCGGCCGGGATGACGCTGCTGTTCGCCGGGGCGATCGACCGGCTGCCGATGGGCACCGCCGCCACCATCGAGTTCCTCGGCCCGCTCGCGGTGGCCCTGGTCTTCGCCCGCCGCGCCAGCCACCTGCTCTGGGCGCTGCTCGCGGCCGGCGGCGTGGCGCTGCTGACCCTGCTCGGCGAGGGCGGGGAGGGCGGCGGACTCGACCCGGTCGGCCTGCTGTACGCCTTCGGGGCGGCCGCCTGCTACGCCGCGTACATCCTGTTCACCGACAAGGTCGGGGCGGCGTTCCAGGGCTTCCAGGGGCTGGCCGTGTCGATGACGGTCGGCGCGCTGACGGTGGCGCCGTTCGGGCTCGGCCAGGCCTGGGACGGGCTGACCGCGCCCGGGGCCTCGCCGCTGATGCTGCTGCTCGCGGTGGCCGGGGTGTCGCTGCTGCTGCCGGTGATCCCGTACGCGCTGGAGATGACGGCGCTGCGGCGGATGCCGCAGCGGGTGTTCAGCGTGCTGGTCAGCCTGGAGCCGGCGGTCAGCGCGCTGGTCGGCCTGGTGGTGCTGGGCCAGCTGCTGGGCGCCGCGCAGCTGGCCGGCATCGGCTGCGTGGTGGCGGCGAGCGTCGGGGCGACGCTGACCGGGCGGCGCTGAGGCGGCGGCCGTGCCGTGAGCCGCGGGGGCGCGCATCGATCCGATGCGCGCCCCCGCGGCTGTTCGGCTCCGCGAGTCCGCGGCTCTACGGCTCTACGGCTCTACGGCCAGAGCAGGGTGCGCGACCACTCCGGGGTGCGGACCGGGCCGGTCCTGGTGTAGCGGAGCCGGACGTGGTGGCGCTCCGCGTCGCCCTGCCAGAACTCCACCTCGTTCGCCCAGAGCGTGTAGACGGCGTGCCCGGCGGCGACCGCGTCCGGGGTGGCCTCCAGCCGGCGGCGGGCCACCGCCACGGCCTCCTCGTACTCGGCCGGCGAGGCCAGCGGCTCGCTCTGCCTGCCGACCAGCGCACCGATCCGGGCGGCCGGGGAGCGGGTGGCGAACTCGGCCCCCGCCACCTGGTCGGCGGCCCGCTCGACGGTGCCGCGCACCCGTACCTGGCGGCCGAGCTGCGGCCAGTAGACGGTGAGCGCGGCGGCCGGGTGGTCGGCGAGCTGGCGGCCCTTGGGGCTGTCGGCGGCGGTCGAGAAGACCCAGCCGGTGCCGGCCGCGTCCACGTCGCGCAGCACCAGGACGCGGGCGTCCGGCATGCCGTCGGCGTCGACCGTGGAGAGGGTGAACACCTGGGGGTCCAGCACACCGGCGTACAGGGCGGTGGAGAGCCAGTCCACGAAGAGCGGACCGGGTTCGGCCGGGGCCGCCTCGGCGTCGAAGGTCGGCAACGGGCGGGCCATCGGCGGACGGCCGAGCATCAGCTCGGGCACGGACCGGGGTGCGGCCGCAGCCGGCTCCCCGCCGGACCCGGGGCCCGGTGCGGGCCTGGTCTCGCCGGGGCCGGTCAGGCCCTCCTCCTCCGCTGCCATCGCGCCCTTCCTTCCGGTTGCCGCGGCCGCAGCCCCGCGGCGGGCCGGGCGCCGGGGGCGGGCCTGGCGCGGGGTGCGCTGTCGGAGCGCAACCGTACCGCCGTGCGGTGACGGCTCCGGGCGCGGGCCCTGGACTGGACCACGTCCGGGCCCCGGACACGCCCGTGGGCGGCACCGCTGTGGGGTGCCGCCCACGGGACCCGGTGCGCGGTGACCCTTTCCGCTGCCCGGTCGAGCGCTGTGCGATCCCTTCCGACCGCCTGGTTTCCGACGGGTTGCCGATTCGCTCCACGGTCCGGTCCGGTCTTGCCCCGGTCGGCCGCCGACGGCGCCCCCGCCGTCGACGGCACCCGGTCGGCGCCGGTTCCCGGACGCTCAGGTGCTCGGTTGTTCAGGTGCTCGGTTGTTCAGGTGCCCCGGCTGCCCGGGCGCTCCGCTGGCCGGCCGCTCAGGCGAAGACCGGCGCGAGGACGATGTTGTAGTTCTTGTTGAACTGGCCGGCCTGGACGGTGCCCGCGTTGTCCTTCACCGCGAGGGTGTTGGCCTGGTTCGAGGCGCCGGCGCCGGTGGCCGTCTGCTGGGTGGAGGTGTGGTTGCCGTCGATCGAGCCGAAGACGTTGCCCGTGCCGACGTTCGACACCACGCCGCTGGTGGACCCGTCGTTGGCGAGCGCGCCGTTGTCGGCGGCGGCGGAGCCGGCACCGGCGACCAGCAGACCGGCCGCGAGCGGGCCCGCCAGCAGTAGGCCGGCCGCCCTGCGGGTTCGGATGCGAGCCATGAGAAGCCTCCAGGAAACGGTAGTCATGCCAGGTGTGCCATGCCAGGTGTGCGGGAGTTCGCCGGCCAGGCGAACACCCGCAGGCTGCGACGCCGGGAGACAGACTTCCGCAACAAATCGACAAAGCACCACCTCACGGCCGCATTTTCGCCCGTTAGCGTGATATCCGGCAGCCCGGCGCATAACTGCCGACGACGCCGAAAACGCGCCCCTCGCACCACCTTCCACCTGCGGCGCAGCCGGATCGGCCGGTCACCGTCCAGGCGCCCGGAACGGCGCGAAGAGAGTGCACGGACAACCCGGCGCACCACCATGGCGCAGGACGAAAGCGAACACGCCCCCTATCGGTGTGGTCGCATGACCGAGTCGACAAATTCAGGCCATCCTGCGATGGTCTGACAATCGTCAATGAATTGCGCCGAAACCGGGCCGGAGAGCGGCCGCCGCCGGATCAGACCGCCTTGCCGGGGTTGAGGATGCCCAGCGGGTCGAAGACCGCCTTCAGCTGCCGGTGCAGGTCCATCGCCACCGGCCCGAGCTCCCGCGCCAGCCACTCCCGTTTGAGCAGCCCCACCCCGTGCTCACCGGTGATCGTGCCGCCCAGCTCCAGCCCCAGCGCCATGATCTCGTCGAAGGAGCGCTTCGCCCGCGCCGACTGCTCGGCGTCCGCCGCGTCGAAGATGACGATCGGGTGGGTGTTGCCGTCCCCCGCGTGGCTCACCACCCCGATGGTCAGCCCGTGCCGCTCGGCGATCGCCGCGACGCCCTCCAGCATCTCGGCCAGCCGCGAGCGCGGCACCGCCACGTCGTCGATCATCGTGGTGCCCAGCCGGTCCAGCGCGGGCAGCGCCTGGCGGCGCGCCTCCAGCAGCAGCTCGGACTCGGCCTGGTCCTCGGCGGGCACCACCTCGGTCGCCCCCGCCGCCCGGCACAGCTCCCCGACCGCGGCCAGCTCGGCCGCCCGGTCCGGTCCGTCGAAGGCCACCAGCAGCAGCGCCTGGGTGGACTCCGGCAGCCCCATCCGCCCCAGGTCGTTGACCGCGCGCACGCTCACCGCGTCCATCAGCTCCATCAGCGACGGGGTGAAGCCGCGCGCCATCACCTCGCAGACCGCCGCGCCCGCCGCGGCCGCGCTCGGGAACTCCGCCGCCAGCGCCAGCTGCGGCGCGGGGGCCGGCCGCAGCGCCACCACCGCGCGGACCACCACGCCCAGCGTGCCCTCGGAGCCCACCAGCAGCCGGGTCAGGTCGTAGCCGGCCACCCCCTTGGCGGTCCGGCGGCCGGTGGACAGCAGCCGTCCGTCGGCCAGCACCACGTCGAGGCCGAGCACGTACTCGCTCGTCACGCCGTACTTGACGCAGCAGAGGCCGCCCGCGCCGGTGCCGATGTTGCCGCCGATCGTGCAGGACTCCCAGCTCGACGGGTCGGGCGGGTAGACGAGCCCCGAGGCGGCGGCGGCCCGGGACAGCTCGGCGTTCACCACGCCCGGCTCCACCACCGCGATCCGGTTCACCGGGTCGAGTTCCAGGATCCGGTTCATCCTCACCATCGACAGCACGATGCAGCCGTCGACGGCGTTGGCCGCGCCGGACAGCCCGGTCCGGGCGCCCTGCGGGACCACCGGCACGCGCAGCGCGGTGGCGGTCCGCAGGACGTGCTGCACCTGCTCGACCGTCTCCGGGAACACCACCACCGCGGGGGTGCCGGCCGGGCAGAAGTCCGCCATGTCGTACCGGTAGGCGGCCGTCACGTCCGGGTCCACCGCCAGCGCGCCGGGCGGCAGGCCCTCCGCCAGCCGGTCCGTCAGGTCACTCATCGCCGCCTCCGCTCACGCCGCCCGTCCTGCCGCACCGCGGGCGCCGTCCGTCTCCGTCCGTCCGCGCCCGGCTCTCGCACTCTGCCCGCCACCCGTCCGCCCGGCAAGTACGCCGCCCGGGCGCAGCACGGGCGAGGCCAGCGCGAACGCTCCGGCGGCACCGGTGGCCACCGCGCAGAGCGCCGTGGGCAGCCGGGGGCCGGCCGCGTCGGCGAGCAGGCCGAGCAGCCCGGTCGAGAGCACCAGCGCCGCGCTCTGCACCAGGGTCAGCAGCGCCTGCACCCGGGAGAGGTGGCCGTCCGGTGCGGCCCCCAGCACCAGCGGACCGATCCGGCAGGCGAACAGCCCGGAACCCGCGCCCGTCACCACCCCGCCGGCCACGGCCGTCCCCGGCCCCGGCGCCGCGGCCAGCAGCGCGATGCCCGCCGCCGCCGCGCAGAGCCCGAGCGCGGCCCCCGTGCCGCCGGCCCCGCGTGCTCCGCCGCCGCGCCGCGCGAGCAGGGCCGCCACCGCCAGCACACCCGCTCCCTGGCCGCCCGCCACCAGGCCGGCCGACCCCGCACCCCACCCCTCGACCCGTGCCAGCAGCGGCGCGAGGAGCGACACCACCGGCAGCAGGGCCCCGGCCGCCGCCCCGGTCAGCAGCAGCGCCGCCCGCAGCAGGCGGTCCCCCGCCGCCAGCCGGACCCCGGCGGCCGCCTCCGCCAACAGCCCGGGCGAGTGCTGCCCTCCGGACCGCTCCCGGCGCTGCCGCGGCACCGGCACCGGCACCGGCACCCGCAGCAGCACCAGCAGGACGACGGCGAAGCTCGCCGCGTCCACCAGAGCCACCGCGGGCAGCCCGCCCGCCGCGGCCAGCGCCCCGCCGAGCGGCGCCCCGAGCAGGGCGGCGAGCTGCCCGCCCGCCTGCCGCAGCGCCAGGGCGCGCGGCAGCTGCCCGGCACCCACCAGCAGCCGCGGCATCGACCCGCTCGCGGGCAGGTGGAACGCGTCCACCGCGCCGATCACCACCGCCGCGAGGAGCAGCAGCCGCAGCGGAGTGCCCCAGCCGCCGGCCACCGCCGCCAGGGCGAGGGTCGCGGCCAGCATCACCGCGTCCCCGGCGAGCATCACCCGGCGGGCACCCAGCCGGTCCGCCACCGCGCCGCCGACCAGTACCAGCGCGGTCCGTGCCACCGTGAGCGCGGTGAGCACCAGCCCGGCCGCGCCACCGCCGTGCGCGGCGGCGGCCCAGCCCAGGGCGAAGGCGAGAGCGGCATCGCCCACGGCCCCGAGCTGCGCCCCGGCGAGCCAGAGCAGGTAGGAGGCGGGCAGCGCCGCCCGGGCCGGACGGTCCGGGCCGGACGGCTGGTCCGGGCCGTCCGGGCGGGCGGCGCCGTCGGGCCCGAGGGCCCCGGTGGTCGTCGTCATGCCGGCCGACGCTAGGACCCTCGACCCGCTTCAGGGCAAGCGCCGGACGCCCGCCCGCCCGACTACCCCCGCACCACCGGCTCCTGCAGCTCCGTCACCCAGTCCGCCACCTCCTCCGGGCACTCCAGGTACACCTCACGGGCGTACCCGGTCGAGCGGTAGCCGCTCTCCTCGATGAACCGCGCCAGCGCCTGGACGGAGCCCAGCGACTCGTCCATCGAACCGCGGTGCACCACGGTCGCCGCCTCCTCGACGGCCGGCAGGTCCACCACCGCGAAGCCGTGCTCCCCGGCCGGGTCGACCGCGGTCGGGACCGGCACGGCCACCCGGATCAGCACCGAGCCGTCCCCGGTGTCCTCGTAGCGGGCGACGGACGGGCCGGCGTGCGCGATGCCGGCCGCCGCCAGCCGCCCGCAGAGCTCGTCGAACAGCGGGCCGATCACCGGTCCGATGTCCTGCGGCTCGTAGCTCGCCGCCACCCCCGTCAGCTCGGCCACCCGCACCGACGGCACCCGCTTCACCACGACATCCTGCGTGGACATGGTCCCCTCGCTCTCGATCGTCCGGAGCCTCGCCTCGACCCGGGCCAGCCGTTCCGCGTCCGCGGCCATCGCCGCGGCCAGCTCGGCCCGGCGCAGCCGCAGCATCCCGCGCAGCTCGGCCGTGTCCACCTCCTCGTCCAGGACGGCCCGCACCTGCTGCAGCGTGAAGCCGAGGTCCTTGAGGGCGATGAGCCGGTTGAGCCGGGCCAGTTGGGCCGCCCGGTAGCCGCGGTAGCCGCTGACCGGGTCCACCCGGGCGGGCCGGAGCAGTCCGATGGCGTCGTAGTGGCGCAGCATGCGGACCGACACCCGGCCGTGTTTGGCGAAGTCTCCGATGTTCAACATGGTCCCTCCAGTGCAGACCCTCACACGGTGTCACGGTCAAGCACCGGCTCCGCCGCCCGTCCCTCCGCTCCCGGCGGCCCGCTCAGTCCGTCACGTCGAACCCCCTGCGCCGCCCCAGCGCCTGGAGGCTGCGCTGGCCGGGGATGCCGTTGGCGTCCTCGCCGCTGTAGCCGAGGCTGCGCTGGAAGGCGGCGTACGCCTGCACGGTGCGCGTGCCGAGCGAGCCGTCCACCCAGCGCTGCTCCAGGAACCCCTCGTCCGCCAGGGCCTGTTCGACGATCCGCACCTCGCCGCCGTACGTCTGGTGGCCCTGCTCCGCCCCCGGGTCGGTGCGCGCCGCCGCGACCACGTGGGCGAGCGAGACCCGCTGCGGGGAGGGCAGCCGGCCCAGCAGCCGGCGGAGCGACCCCTCGCCCGGCACGCCGTCGGCGTCCGCCCCCGTGTACCCCAGACTCTGCTGGAAGTCCTGGTAGTTGAGGGTGTCGGCGTCCCGCCAGTCCTGGTCGGGGCCGGACTGGTAGTGCCGGCCGAAGCCCTGCCGGACGAGCGCCTCGCCCACCTCCTGGACCTGCGGCCCGTGCGCGCCGTAGCCGTACTCCAGCCCGTTGACGGTCACCCGGTAGCGGGCCGGTCCGGACCCGCCGCGCGGCGGGGGCAGCGGCGCGCCGCCGGACACCGCGACGATGCCGGGCATCACGACCTCGCGGAACTGCCGGGCCCGGACGTCCCCCGGGCAGGCCGTCCCGCCGTTCGACCACTCGGGGAACATCCGGTGCACGCCGAACCCGGGCGCGTCCCACTCCGCGCAGATCCGCAGCGGGATCCCGTGCCGCTGGTGCAGCCACACCCCGAGCGCCACCAGCGCGACGACCTGGGCGTCCGTCCACGGGTCGGTGCTCTGGTCGTCACTGGCCGTCTCCACGCTCACCGCACCGGTGCCGTCGGCCCTGCGGTTGGCGCGCATGTTGGCGTCGGCGCGGGTCTCGGTGCCGACGAACTGCCCCACGCCGCCGTCGTACCCGACCCCGAAGTGGGACTCCAGGTTGGTGGAGTCCCGCCAGTACTCGTACATCCGCCGCGGCGTCCACGGCGCCGCCACACTGTGGAAGATCACCTGCGTCGGCGTGATCGCCGGCTGCTCGTCCGACTCCGGTTCGAGCTCCATCTTCTCCGCACCGGGGTACCAGGCCATCCGTCTCTCCTTGCCGGGCCCAGGGCAGTTCGCCCCTTACGCCCTGAAAGACGGACCCCGACCCCCCGCAAGAGGACGCATCCACCCCAAACCCCCCGTTCAGGTGAAACCGGCCCCCGCCCCACCCTCCCCGCCACCCCCGAACACCTCCCGGAGACGCACGAAGGCGGGTGCCGAGACGATCTCGGCACCCGCCTTGAGCAGGTGGTTCTTCTCCTACCGGCGGAGAGCGTGGGATTCGAACCCACGGTACGGGGTCACCGCACGACAGTTTTCAAGACTGTTCCCTTAGGCCGCTCGGGCAGCTCTCCAGGCGGAGGTCAGCCTAACGGGTCCGGCGGGGTTCGGTGCACAGGGTTTCCGGGGCGGTCGGGGGGTCAGTCGCCGACCCGGGTGCCGAGGGTGACCTTGGTGGTGGCGGTCTGGCCGTTGCGGGTGTACTCGACGTCGACGGTCTCGCCGGGCTTGTGCGTCCAGATCTTGCTGACCAGGGCGGGGCCGTTCTCGATCGGGCTGCCGCCGAGCTTGGTGATGACGTCGCCGGGCTTGAGGCCGGCCTGGTCGGCGGCGCCGCCGGGGGTGACGGCCGGCTGGCCCTGGACGTCGCGGGTCGAGATCTGCGCGCCGTCGCCCTTGTACTCGTCGTTGCGCAGCACGTCGAGCTTGGCGTACACCGGCTTGCCGGTCTTGATCAGGGTGTCGGCGACCCACTTGGCCTGGTTGATCGGGATCGCGAAGCCGAGACCGATGGAGCCGGCCCGGCCGTTGCTGGAGGCGTTGGACTGGATCGCCGAGTTGATGCCGATCACGCCGCCGCCGGAGTCGAGCAGCGGGCCGCCGGAGTTGCCGGGGTTGATGGAGGCGTCGGTCTGCAGGGCGTTCATGTACGAGGCCTGCGCGCCGGTCTCGTCGCCGGAGGCCACCGGGCGGTCCTTGGCGCTGATGATGCCGGTGGTGACGGTGGACTCCAGGCCGTACGGGGCACCGATGGCGATGGTGGAGTCGCCGACGTTGACCTTGTCGGAGTCGGCCAGCGGAAGCGGCGTCAGCTTGTCCTTGGGCGGGTTGTCGAGCTTGATGACGGCGACGTCGTAGCCCTCGGCGCGGCCCAGCACGGAGGCGCCGTAGGAGGAGCCGTCGGCGAACTTGACGGTCAGCTTGCCGCCGCTGGAGGCGGGCGCGACCACGTGGTTGTTGGTGAGGATGTGGCCCTCGGTGTCGAAGACGAAGCCGGTGCCGGTGCCCGACTCGCCGTTGCCCTGGGCCTTGATGGTGACGACGCTGGGCAGCGCCTTCTGCGCGATGCCGGCGACCGAGCCCGGGGCGGGCTCGGTCTTCTGGGTGTTGTTGGCCTGGACCGTGGTGGAGCTGCGGTCGGCCTTGGCGCTCACCGAGCGGTCGTCGCGGTCCGCGACGACCACGCCGACCGCGCCGCCGGCCACGCCGGCCACCAGGGCGACGGCCGCGACCAGGGCGATCAGGCCGCCGCGCTTCTTGCGCGGGCCGCCGGGGACGGGGGCGCCGGGGTACTCACCCGGGTAGCCGATCGGGCCGCCGGGACCGCCGGGGGCCCCGGGCGCGCCGGGGGTGATGTCGTGGGCGCCCCAGCCGCCGAGCGGCTGGCCGGCGCCGAACGGGTGGTGGTGCTGGCCGGTCGCGCCCGGGCCCTGCGGGGCGCCCGGGGCGGCGTACGGGTCGTGCGCGGCGAGCGCCGGGGGGACCGGCGTGCCCGGGGCCGGGGTGGCGTACGGGTTGCCGCCGTACGGGGCGGCCGGCGGCGCGACCGGAGCCGCGGGCGCGGCGGGCGGCAGGACCGGCGGCGGGGCGTCGAGGTACCCGGACTCGGCGGCCGGGGCGGGCGGGGCGGCGGCCGGCTCCGGCGCGCCGACCTTGCTGAACGCCAGCGTGGGAGTGAACCCGCCGGAGCCCCCCTCGGCGGCCGGGGCCGGCTGGGAGGACCGGTCGGTCGCGGGCGTCGTTGCGGGGGCGGGGACGGCCGCAGACTGCTGCGCCGGACCGTCAGAAGCGGAACCCACCGCCCCCTGGCCGACGGAGGGCTGCTCCCCCTGCGGCCCGGTGGACCCAACCTCGCGCTCGGTGCTCACGGACGACCTCCATAGCTGACAGGACCAACAACCATAGTTTTTCGCACACCCGATTCGATTGCCGTAAGGACCCTTCTGAAGAACTCATAAGAATCCTTAGCCGGGCCCGACGGCCGCCGCAGCGCCGCGTCCGACCCGGCCCGCCTTGGCGTTCCCCCCGACGGCGACTAGCCTGTCGCTCCGAACTGACACGCGGGAGCTTGGACCCACCAGGCTGAGAGTGCGCCGGTCGACCGTACGCCACGGATCCCGTGGACGGCCGTCGAGGGGGCGCAGACCGCCGGAACCTGTCCGGGTAATGCCGGCGTAGGGAGAGATCGGCCATGCCGTCCGCTTCGTCATCCTCGTCCTCGGGCGCGCCCGCGTCCGCGCACGTCCCCCCGCAGCAGGACGCCGCGGGCACCGCCCCCGGTTCCCCCGGAGGGAGCACCGTGCACACCGCCACCGCCGTACTGGAGCCCGCGGCCCGCACCGAGGCGCCGCTGGTGCTGGACACCGAGCCGCCCCGCACCCTGGGCTTCCGCGACCACTTCGCGCTCTGGATGAACCTCGGCGTCTCGCTGATCGGCTTCACCACCGCGGCGACCGTGCTCGGCGCCAAGGGCAGCGAGCTGTCGCTGGCCGCCGCCGTGACCGCGATCGTGGCCGGCACCGCGGTCGGCACCGCGATGCTCGGCGTGGCCGCGCTGATCGGCGCCCGCACCGGCGCGCCCGCCATGGCGAACCTGCGCGGCCTGTTCGGCACCCGGCTGTCCTACGTGCCGACGGTGCTCAACATCGTCCAGTGCATCGGCTGGGGCGTCTACGAGCTGCTGACGATCGCGCTCGGCGCGCAGACCGTGGTCGGCACCGAGGGCTACCGCTGGGTCTTCGTGGTGCTGGCCGGCGCGGTGACCACCGCGCTGACCATCTGGCCGCTCGGCGCGATCGCGGTGCTGCGGCGCTTCGTCGCGGTCGCGGTGGCGGTGGCGATGGTGTACTTCACCGTCCAGCTCGGCCGGCACGGCGTCCCGGACCCGGGCGCGGGCAACTGGCACGGCTTCCTGCCGGCGACGGACGCGATGATCGCGGTGTCGATCTCCTTCGTCCCGCTCGCCGCCGACTACACCCGGCACTCGCGCACCCCGCGCGCGGCGTTCTGGGGCAGCTTCTCCGGCTACACGGTGGCGCAGGTCTGGTGCTACGTGCTCGGGCTGATGGCGCTGCTCCAGGCGGACGGCGACCCCGCCCGGATCTTCGACTCCTTCCTGGGCGTCTGGGCCGGCTGGCTGTTCCTGCTGGTGCTGGTGCTGCGCGAGACCGACCAGTCCTTCGCGAACGTGTACTCGACCGCGATGTCGATCCACAACCTGCTGCCCCGGGTCGACCGCCGGGTGCTGACCGGCGGCACCGGTGTGCTGATCACCGTGCTCGCGCTGCAGATCACCGAGTTCACCGACTCCTACTACGCCTTCCTGGGGCTGATCGGCTCGGTCTTCGTGCCGATGTTCGCGGTGCTGGCGGTCGACTACTTCCTCGGCGCCGGGCGGCGCGGCTGGGACCTCTCCGCCGACGCGCCGTCCCGCTGGCTGATGCTGCTGCCGTGGGCGCTGGGCTTCGCCGCCTACCAGCTGATCGCGCCGACCGCGGTGGCCGGCTGGTGGACGGACCTCTGGACCTCCGCGCAGGAGGCGCTGCACTTCACCCCGCAGGAGTGGACCTCGGCCTCGCTGTTCGGCTTCCTGGTGCCGGCGCTGGCCACCTGGGCGCTCACCCCGCTCACCCGGGGCCGGGGTACCGAGGCGCGCTGACCCGCCCCGGCGCCCCGGGCGCGGATGCGAGACGGCCCCGCGGGTTGGGGCGGTCGTCGCCTCCGCGTCATGTACGCGGCCTATCGTGTAGGGCGTGACCAGCCCTGATGTCTCGCCCGCGACGGCCCGCACCGCCCGGCCCGTCCAGGTGATCGCCCACCGCGGTTCCTCGTTCGCCCTGCCCGAGCACACCCTCGCCGCCTACCGCCGGGCGCTCACCGAGGGCGCGGACGCCCTGGAGTGCGACGTGCGGGTGACCGCCGACGGGCAGCTGGTCTGCGTGCACGACCGGCGGATCGGCCGGGTCTCGGACGGCCGGGGCACGGTGTCCGCGATGACCCTGGCGGAGCTGGAGGCGCACGACTTCGGCGCCTGGAAGACCGGCCGGCCGAGCGAGGACCCGGAGCTGCGCGGGGTGCTGCGGCTGGAGAGCCTGCTGGAGCTGGTGGTGGACTGCGGGCGCCCGGTGGACCTCGCGATCGAGACCAAGCACCCGGTGCGGTTCCGCGGCCGGGTGGAGTCCGAGCTGCTGCGGATGCTGGACCGGTTCGGGATCGGCGGCGGGGCGAACGCCGGCACCAAGGCGGGCACGGGCGGCGGCGCGGACGGCCGGGGCCACGGCGTCAACGCCCGGATCATGAGCTTCTCCTCCCTCGCGCTCGCCCGGGTCGCGGCGGCCGCGCCGCAGTACCAGCGGGTCTTCCTGTTCGAGCGCGGCCTGGTGCTGCGCGGGCGGCTGCGCCCGGGTGCGCCGCTGCCGGGCGGGGCCCGGATCGCCGGTCCCGGCATCGAGCTGGTGCGGGCCCGGCCGGGGCTGGTGACCAGGCTGCGCGAGCTGGGCCACCAGGTGCACGTGTGGACCGTCGACGAGCCGGCCGACGTCGAGCTCTGCGTGGAGCTCGGGGTGTCGGCGATCATCACCAACCGCCCGGCGGAGGTCCTGGCCCAGCTCGGCCGCTGACCCCGGCAGCGAAGGCCGACCCCGGCGGCCGGGGCGGACGGTAATCCCGTGAAGCGTGGTACTGCTGTGGTGAACCGTTCAACCACCATCGGCCGTTGACCGTCTTGGTAGGGACTCAAACCTTTCGGCAACGATTTCTGCCGCTATTCATACAGTTTCACGACACAGGGTGAGCATCGAATCACCTCTCGCGCACCGACGGTGGACCGCCGTCAAATGTCCGCGCGGGATCGCCGCACGGTCGTTTCCGACGTATTGCCAAGGGGCATCCATCCCTCGGCATACGCTGAAGGAGGTCCGGGGGTGGCGTTGATGGTGGCGCGTGAAGTGCCGACTTCATCGACCATGGCGGTGCCGCACGGCCCAGCGAGTGTCGGGGTCGCGCGGCGCCGACTGCGTCGAGATCTGGGAGACCGCGAGATACCGGAACCGGTCATTGATGATGCTGTTCTGATCCTTTCCGAACTTTTGAGCAACGCTTGTCGCTACGCCCGTCCGCTCGGCCCCCTGCCCGCACTCGGCCGGGGCGCCCGCGCCGGGGCCGTCGAGCCGCTGCTGGTCGGCGGACCGTCGCGGAGCGGCGGGCCGGGCACACCGGCCGCCGGGCCGGGCGAGGCCGCCGAGGACCCCGGCGGCGTCCTGGTCCGCTGGCAGATGCACGCCGACGGGGTGCTCACCCTGGAGGTCACCGACGGCGGGGCGCAGACCAGGCCGTCGCCGTCCAGCCCCTCGCTGACCTCGCACGGCGGCCGCGGGCTGAGCATCGTGGACCAGCTGGCCAGCGACTGGGGCGTGCGCGACGCCCCCGGCGAGGTGACCGTCTGGGCGGCCCTGCCGGCCCGGGCCCGGCACGCCCGCCGGACCGGCGGCGGGCACCACACCGGCGGGCACCACAGCAGCGGCCACCACGGCGGCTGAACGGCCGGCCGCCGCGTCGGCCACCGGGTCGGCCACCGGGCCGGCCGAACGGCGGGCAGGAGCCCCGCAGCGCCCGGGCAGCGGGCACCGCGGGCCCGCCCGCGCCCCGGCGCACGCCCACCCGCCCGGGGAACGTCAGTAGGCTGCCGGGAGCACAACACCACCGTTCCCGGGAGAGCCGCACCATGGGCAAGAAGGCCGCCAAGAAGGCGCCGCAGCGCAGCCAGTCCACCCCCGCCGTCACGGGCGAGATCCCCGTGGTCGGGGCCCGCGAGAACTGCCCCTGCGGCTCGGGCCGCCGTTACAAGGCCTGTCACGGCCGGGAGGCCTCGCACGCCGTCCAGGAGCTGGTGCACCGCCCGTTCGAGGGCCTGGCGGGCGAGGCCGACTGGGTGGCGCTGCGCGAGCTGGTGCCCGCCGCCACCGTGCCGCTGACGCTGGCCCCCGGGGTGGCCGCGACGGCCGCCGGCGAGGTGCCGTCGGTCACCCTGGCCACCGTGCTGCCGCTGGCCTGGCCCGCGCTGCGCCGCCAGGACGGCTCGATCCTGCTGGGCCTGCAGACCCAGTCGTCCTCCGGCGACCTGAGCCGCGACCTCGCGGACGCCCTGGAGCTGGCCCTGGCCACCGAGCCGGGCACCCCGGTGCCGGCCCGCCGGACCGTGCCGGGCGGCCGCCGCCTGCAGGACCTGCTGGACGCCTCCGCCGCCTTCGAGCCGGCCGTGCACACCGGCTTCGAGTTCTGGCTGGAGGACGCCGAGACCGCGACCGGCGAGGTGGCCGCCTCGCTGGAGCGCGCCAACGCCTCGGCGATCCCCACCGAGAAGCTCACCGGCGTGGACGCCGCCTACTGGTGCGGCACCCCGGACAAGAACCACCTGCGCTGGGTGATGACGGTGCCGGAGGAGCAGCTGCTGGACGCGCTGGCCCGGCTGACCGCCGCCGAGCAGTCCGCGCTCGGCCCGGACACCCGCCTGGTCGGCTCGTTCCGGGCGCACGGCCTGACCGTGCCGGTCTGGGACCTGCCGCTCGGGATGACCGCGGCCGACTGCGAGAAGCCGGCCGCGGAGTTCGCCGAGCGGCTCGCCGCGACGCTCGCCGACCCGGCCCCGCTGACCGCCGACGAGCGGCGGTCCCGCGCGAACCTGGTGAACCGTCAGGTCACCCTGAACTAAAGGCGGGACGGAACACCGGGGCCACGCCCGGCGGATCGGCGTGATACGCGTCACATTGGCGCCCGCAACCCGCAATTTCCGGGCTGCGAGGGCGTCTTGGAAATTGGCGCGGGCGCGGATCCTTGTTACTGTCTAAAGAGTCCGGTCGCTGGTGCATCCCCCGTCGCCAGCGGCCGGATCTTTTGTTTTCCGAACGCCCCACGCGGGGGCCGGTCGGCCGTGCCCGATCAGTACGTCGACGACGGATCGTCAGTACGCCGAGCGGCCGCTGTCCAGCTGGACCGCCGCCGCCACCAACTCGCCCAGCAGCGGCTCGACCTGCGGCAGCCAGACGGCGCCGTCGGCGCCCTGCCGCGGCGGCAGCACCCAGCGCACCCGGTCGCCGTCCCCGCCGCCGGGCGGCAGCGGCAGGAAGCCGCCCGCCCCGTGGTAGCGCAACGATCCGGGCACCCAGGGGAGTTGCACGAGCATCTCGCCGAGCGCGTCGAGCGAGTAGGGGGCGACCAGCATCGCGTACCGGTCGGGCATCGCCAGCACCGGGCCGAGCCTCAGCCGCAGCGCGGCCAGGTAGGCGAGCGCGCGGGCGCCGGCCGCCGCCGGGAGGCTGACCGCGCAGACCGTCCGGCCGGTCGCGACCAGCACCGGGGCGTCCGGGCAGCGCCGCTCCCACCACCAGCGCACCATCCGGGCGTCGGTGGTGGCCGCGAGCAGCGGCGGGTCGTGCGGGTGGGCGCCCGGCACGGGGCAGTCCGGGTCGCCGCAGGAGCAGTGTCCGCCGGCGAGCAGGACGGTGCCGGGGACGACCGGCCAGTGATGCCCGGCGGCTGCCGCCAGGGCCCCGTCCAGCCGGCCCGCCCGGGCCGCCGACCGGCGCGTCGGGTCGTCGCGCAGTGGGTTGTCACGCATTGGCACCCGTTCCTTTCCGTGACCGCTCGGTGGCTCCGCCACGCGGTCGCCGGACCGGCCGCCGCCGCGCGTCCGGGGCGCCGGACCGGCCCGCGAACCGGAGGGAGGGAACCGACCGGGATCCGGGTCGGAACGGACCGGGGCCGGACGGCGGGCGGGGCGGACGGCGTTACGGACGGCGGTACGGACAACGGCGCGGGCCTGGAGCACGCGGTGGAGCACGATGTGAAAGGGCCGCGTAATAGAACAGCCCTTGGAACGAGAATCCCGTATGCGACCGGATGGACGCCGCCCGGCCGCGGTTGGTTCCACCGTACGAGTGAGTCGCTTCCGGCCGACCCGGCCGGCCGGCGCCAGGGGCATACGATCCGGACGGCCGCCGGAGCCGTCCCCCCGGTTCTGCCCGTTCACCGGCTGCTCCATGCCCGACCGACGGGGCCACCGCGTCCCGCCGGACCGCGGCGCAACCGACCGGCGCGCGCGGAACGGAACGCGCCCCCCGACCGGGCCCGCGGCGGCGCGGAACCGGCCACCAGCCTTGTCATGGCTCTGGACATGCCCCGAATGGCCTGTGTAGAAGTGGTGCCATTGCTGTCGATCAATGACGAGTAGTAGCGAATCGAGGCGAAACGCGCCCTTTTGGCCGTACTCGCTCCAACGGCCTTCCCTGGGGGTTCCGCATGATCCGCGTGACACGCACCACCGCGTCAGGAGTGGCGGCATGACCGAGTCCCACCCACCGTCGACGTCCTCCGAGCCCGCCGAGCCCGGCGGTACCAGCGGGCTGTCCGTGCTCGACCCGCCGGGCTTCCGCGATCCGGCCGCGCCCGCGGGCCGCCCCGCGGGCCGATCGGACGGCCCGGCGGACGGCCAGCCGGACGGCCGAGCGCCCGGAGAGCTGCCGGGCGGCGGCGAGGGCGCGGGCCGTGCTCCGGGCGCCCCCGGCGCACCCGAGGGAGTGAACCCCGCCGGGTCCGCCGCCGGAGTGCAGGACCGTTTGGCCGGACGCCTGTCCGATTTCACCAGCCTCTACGAGCACACCGAACGGCTCGCCCGCGCCCGCGGCCTGGCCGCCACCCTGGACGCCGTGCTCGCCTCCGGCGCCGCGCTGCTCGGCGCCCGGCGCGCCCTGCTGGTCACCGCCCTGCCCGGCGGCGGCCCCAGCCAGCCGGTCGGCCTCGGCCTGGACCGCGCCTGCCTCGGCTCGCTGGAGACCGTCCCGACCGACCAGAGCCTGCTCGCCCGGCTGCTGCGCGAGCACGACCGGCCCGCCGAGCTGCAGTCGTACGACCTCGCCCGCGACCCCGCGATCGGCGCCCGGCTGCGCGAGCTGGCCGGCCACCTCGGCCTCGGCGGCTGCTACGGCCTGCCGCTCGCCACCGAGGAGGACGGCCCGCTGGCCGCCGCGCTCTGGTTCTACGACGAGCCCGCCGAGCCGACCGAGCGCCGGCGCGAGCTGGCCCGCCGGTACTGCGCGGTGGCCGCCCCGCTGCTGGCCAAGCAGCTCGACGCGGAGAAGGTCCGGCGCACCACCGAGGCGCTGCGCCGCGGCCTGCTCCCCGACCACCTCCCCCGGCCGGCCGGCCTGCGGCTGGCCGCCCGGCTCGTCCCGGCCGGCCTGGACCGCTCCTGCGGCAGCGACTGGTACGACGCCATCCCGCTGCCGGACGGCACGGTCGGCCTCACCGTCGGCTCGGTCTCCGGCGACGGGCCGGGCGCCGGACCGGGCTCCGCCCCCGGCGCGGCCGCCGCGATGGGCCGGGTGCGGGCCGCGCTGCGGGCGTACGCGGTGCTGGAGGGCGAGGACCCGGTGTCCGTCCTCGGCGACCTCGAACTGCTGCTCAAGACCACCGAGCCGGCCCGCACCGCCACCGCCGTCTACGCCTGGGTGGAGCCGGAGGGCCGGCGGATCACCCTGGCCGGGGCCGGCCACTGCCCGCCGGTGCTGGTCACCCGCTACGGCGCCGAGTTCGTGGAGACCTCGCTCTCCGCGCCGCTCGGCGTGCTCTCCTGCTGGGAGGCGCCCGGGGTCGAGTTCACCGCCGAGCGCGGCGACACCCTGGTCCTCTACACCGAGGGGCTGGCCCGCCGCTTCGGCCCGACCCTGCACGTCGGGCAGGCCAACCTGCGCCGGGCCGCCGCCGACGCCCCGCGCGACGTGCGGACCGACCCCGAGCGGCTCGCCGCCCACCTGGCGGCGGTCGCGGCGGAGCGCGAGGCGGCCGGCGCCGCGGGCGGCCCAGCCACCGACGACCTGCTGCTGCTCGCCGCGCGCTTCGAGTAGTCCGGTCGGGCCCGGGCGGTCCGACCGGCTCCGAGCGCGCGACCGCCCGGCCCGCACGGGCTCGAACGGGCCGGGCACAGGCCCGAACGGGTGAGCGGCCGGGCGTCCGTACCATGGACGCACGGCCGCCCACCTGTGTCGCGATCCGACGCGCCCCGGGCGGCACCACGCGCAAGGAGGCGACGTACGTGACCGAGGACCGCACCCCCGCGGTGGCCGAGAACCCCGAGGCCGTCGGCGGCGACGAGGAGCCGCAGCAGTTCAAGGGCCGCAAGAACGGCCTCTACTCCGCGGTCTCCGACGAGCTGGCCGCGTCGATGAAGTCCGGCTGGGCCGACACCGAGCTGCACGGCCTGGCCCCGGTCCCGCAGGCCCCGTACGCCGCCGAGCGCCGCGCCAAGCTGTCCGCCGCCTTCCCCGGCGAGCGCCTGGTCGTCCCGGCCGGCACCCTCAAGGTCCGCTCCAACGACTGCGACTACGCCTTCCGCGCCGCCAGCGAGTACGTGCACCTCACCGGTGACCAGACCGAGGACGCCGTCCTGGTCGCCGAGCCCGCCGGCGCCACCGGCCACACCTTCGCCCTCTACCTGCTGCCCCGCTCCGACCGCGAGAACGGCGAGTTCTGGCTGGACGGCTACGGCGAGCTGTGGGTCGGCCGCCGGCACAGCCTCACCGAGCAGGAGCAGCTGCTCGGCCTTCCGGTGCGCGACGTCCGCAAGGCCGCCGACGAGCTGGCCGAGCGCGCCGGGGACGGCGTGCCGACCCGGATCGTGCGCGGCTACGACGCCGGCCTGGAGGCCGCGCTCGCCGCGGTGCTGGACGCCGACAGGGACGCCGGGTTCAAGGAGTTCCTGAGCGGCCTGCGGCTGGTCAAGGACGAGTGGGAGATCGGCGAGCTGCGCGCCGCCTGCGCCGCAACCGTCAAGGGCTTCACCGACTGCGTGCGCGAGCTCGGTCAGGCCGTCGCCACCTCCGAGCGCTGGATCGAGGGCACCTTCTGGCGCCGGGCCCGGGTCGAGGGCAACGACGTCGGCTACGGCTCGATCTGCGCCGCCGGACCGCACGCCACCACCCTGCACTGGGTGCGCAACGACGGCGAGGTCCGCCCCGGCGAGCTGCTGCTGCTGGACGCCGGCGTGGAGACCAGCACCCTCTACACCGCCGACGTCACCCGCACCCTGCCGATCAACGGCCGCTTCGACGAGCTCCAGCGGAAGATCTACGACGCGGTGCACGACGCGCAGGAGGCCGGCATCGCGGCCGTGCGGCCCGGCGCCCGGTTCCGCGACTTCCACGACGCCTCGCAGCGGGTGCTCGCCGAGCGGCTGCTCGCCTGGGGCCTGCTGGACGCCTCGGTGTACGACGTCGAGAAGGTCCTGGAGCTGGGCCTCCAGCGCCGCTGGACCCTGCACGGCACCGGCCACATGCTCGGCCTGGACGTCCACGACTGCGCCCACTCGCGCACCGAGGAGCACGTCGACGCGCTGCTGGTGCCGGGCATGGTGCTCACCGTCGAGCCCGGCCTGTACTTCCAGCAGGACGACCTGACCGTCCCCGAGGAGTACCGCGGCATCGGCGTCCGGATCGAGGACGACATCCTGGTCACCGCCGACGGCAACGAGAACCTCTCGGCCGGCCTGCCGCGCCGGGCCGAGGACGTCGAGGCGTGGATGGCCTCGCTCGCCTGAGCCGTCGGGCCGCCGCGCCCGGACCGCCGGCGGTCCGGCCCCCGAGCAGTGGGGGCCGGGCCGCCGGCGGGCTTTCAGGGGGTGGCCGGGGCGGTCACGGGGCGCCGCCGACGTGGTAGCCGGGGTGGATGACGAGCGGTGCGGCGTCCCGGCCGTCCCCCTCGACCCCCACGACCACGGCGAAGCTGCCGCTGTCGGGCCGCCAGTCGTACGGGACGCTCAGCGAGAACGTGAAGGACGTCGAGTCGAACGGCCGCAGCAGCCGTTCCAGCAGCGTGGTGTCGACCACCAGCCGCCCGCTCCCGTTCGGTGCGACCGGCAGCGTGCGCAGCCCCTCGTCGCCCGAGCCGTACCGGGCCCGGACCGTGATCCCGGCCGATGCCTCCGAGCCGCTCAGCACCATCGTCGGGATCACCGAGGCCAGCGGCGCCGCCCCCGGATTGCGGACGGTCATCGTGAAGGTGCCCTCCGTCGGGCTGGGCTCGATCGTGAACTCCGGGGCCTTCTGCGCGTCGGCGGGGGCCCTGGACAGCCGCAGCGCCGCCGTCGTCGACCCCGCCACGGTCCGCTGCGGCAGGGACGGCAGCAGCGCGAGGCCCTCGATCAGCAGCACCCCCTCCGCGCTGTCGATCGCGGGGAGCAGCCGGTAGCGGACCGTCCGGGCGGCCCCCGGGGCCAGCGGGAACGCCGCCTCGTCGCCCGAGGCCAGGTAGCTGCCCGAGGCCTCGGTCAGCGGCACGGTCGTCCAGGTGCCGTCCGCTTCCTCGCGCTGCAGTCGGCCCTGCACCGAGGTGCCCGGGCCCGTCCGGTCGGCGAGCGAGCTGACCGCCACCACCGGGGCCACCGTCTCGTACGGCCGGCCGGTGGTGTTCCGCCAGGTCACCGAGAAGGCGACCTCCTTGCCGCCGACGATCGCCTCCGCCCCCGCCAGTCCCTCGAAGCTCGGCTCGATGTCCTGGGACGGGCGGACCACCGTCCGGCCGTCGGCCGCGGACGACCCCGGCGCGGTCGGCGCTCCGGCCGCCGCCCCGCCGGGCGGCGCGGTCGCCCGGCCGTCCGGCCGGGTCGCGCCGTCCCCCGGGCCGCCCTCCCCCGGGCCGGTCACGGAGGCCGCACCGGGGGCGGTCGCCGAGCCCCGGGACGACCCCGTGTCCGGCGCCCCGACCGGACGGCCGAGCGCGTCGGTGGGCCGCGCGCTCGGGGAGAGCGGGTCCGGCCCCCCGGTCGGATCGGGGCTGCGGCTCGTCGTCGCCGCCGGCGCGCCGTCGTTCCGGTCGGCGAGGACGTCGGTGGGGACGGTGAGCAGGCCGATGACGGTCGCCGCGGCCAGCCCCAGCAGCGGCAGGCCCACCAGGTAGGCGGGCCGGCGGCGCGCACGGGGGCCCGCGGGCGGATCGGCCGGGCGCAGGTCCTGGCCGGTGATCCGGGCGGCACGGGCCGCCATGGCCTCGCGGAGCAGGCACTCCACGGGCGACTCGCCGACGGGACCCGGGCGGCGGCCGCTGCGCTCCCCGTCGGCCCCGGGGCGCCACTCGTCGCTCATCGGGCGTCCTCCAGCTTCTTCTCCAGGGCGTCCAGGGCCCGACTGGCGGTGGACTTCACGGTTCCTCGGGACACCGCGAGGATCTCCGCGATCTCCGACTCGGACAGGTCGGACCAGTAGCGCAGCACCAGCACCTCGCGCTGGCGGGCGGTCAGTTCCTGCATGGCCAGCAGGACCCGGCGGTGCTCGTCGTGGAGGACGGCGTGGTCCTCCGCCGACGGCGCGTCCGCCTCGTGCGGCGGCACGTACTCGCGGGCCGTGCGGCGGCGGCGCAGCACCGACCGGGAGCCGTTGACCACGGCGGTGCGCAGGTAGGCGAGCGCGTCGTCGAGGTCGTCCAGCTGCTCGCCGTACCGCTGGTAGAGCTTGGCGAAGGCCTCCTGCACGACGTCCTCCGCCTGGTCCTGGTGATCGACCAGCAGCACCGCGAGGCGGACCAGGCTGAGCCGGTGGGTGAGGTAGAGGTCGGTCAGGGTGGGACCGGCCTCCCGCGCCCGGCCGCCACCGGGCAGCAGGCGGAACCCGGCGCGGCGCCGGGTCGCCGACTGCGCGGCGACCGGCAGGTCGAACACCTCGCCCGCGCCCTGCGCCTCCTGGGCGCCGAACAGCAGCGTCACCAGCCCGCGGAGGGGCGCCCCCCACGGCTGGGCGGCCCTCGCGGACGGCCCGGTGGCCATGGACATCCGTCTTCGCTTTCCCCCCGACGGCCCTCCGGTTCCGCACCGGTGCGTCGGGACCTCGTCATCGGACGGCCGGGCCCGCCGGGCCCGGCCGGATCGTCGCGGCTGCCGACCGGTCGTCAGTGGTCGGCGAGCAGCGGCACGCGGGCCCTCTGCGGGGGCTGGGTCCGGCCGTCGACGCTCTGCCCGACCACCAGTTCGAGCCCGGTCCCGGACCGCCACCCCGGCGGGAGGTTGACCCGGAACCGGTAGACCGTGGTCTCCCCCGGACCGAGCACCTGGGAGAGTCCGGAGGTGTCCAGCCGGACCAGGCCCTCCGCGTCGAGGGTGCCCTGCAGGCGGCGCCACTCGCCGTCCACCAGCACCTCGGCGGTCAGGTCCTGCGGCACCAGGCCGTGGGCGGCGCCCGGGCCGACCGGGTCGGTCGCCGCCAGGTCGGGGGTGACGGTGTGGCTGGCGAAGCCGTCCACGTTGGCCAGTTCCACCCGCAGCTCGGACGGGACCCGGCCCATGGTCCCCTCGGTGGGCCTGCCCAGTGAGAGCCCGACCGGCTGGGCCACCGTCACGTCCACCCCGGTCACCGCGCCGCCGGCGCGGACCGCCTTGGCGCCGCTGCCGATCCAGCCCTCGGCCGCGATCGGCAGCCGGCCCGACATGCCCCCGGCGGCCAGGGTCAGCCGGTAGCGGACCGTCCGGCTCTCCCCGGGGTCGAGCGAGAAGGTGCCCTGCCGGGGGCCGCTGCCCGCGCCCGGCTGGTTCAGCTTGACCTCGCGCCACTCGTCGAGGTCCTTGCGGTCCAGCATCCCCTTGGCCGTCGTCCCGGGGCGGGCGACGGCGGCCGGGAAGTCGTACGGGAGCACCCGCACCACCGGGACGACCTCGTCGTAGTGCCGCTCGGTGGGGTTGGTCCAGGTCACCTCGAAGTCGAGGTAGCTGCCGTCGGCCGGGGTCCGCCAGACGCCGGTGAGCGAGCGGACCGAGACGTCGACCCGCTCGGCCACCGCGTTGGGCATCTCCCCCGGCCAGATCGGGGCGCCGCCGGACGCGGGGGCGGGCCGGAGCGGCTCGTCCTCGCGGTAGGGGTCGGGGGCGGGAACGGGGACGGACGCCCAGAGGAGGGCCGGCGAGCCCGGCGAGGAGCCCGGTGCGGCCAGGGCCGACCGCATGGAGGCCGCGTCCGATCCCGCCGGCCCCGCCGCCCGGACCGGGCGGACCTCCGCGTCGGCCTCGGCGGGGATCAGCGCGTAACCGGTCGCACTGGCGACGACGGCCGCCAGCGGAACGGTCCTGACGAGACGCCGAACAGTAGACGGGCGCATGGTGGATTCCCCGTGGTAGTCGGACTCGGCCTGTGCGGCGAGGCCCGGGGCCGGCTCGGTGGAGCCGCGCCGGATCGGACCTCACCCTGTCAGACGCCCGAGTCCCCGAGGGGTTGCGGGGTGTTCGAAGAAAATTTCGTAGTGGCCGGAACCAAACCATTCATTGGTATCCCACCGATGTCTTCGGTGGGAGATCCCGTCCCCGCTCCGGCCACGACGCCCGCCCCACCGCCGTACCCGCCCCACCGCGTACCCACCGCGTACCCACCCGACGCTACGCCCCGCCGCCGGTGCGCCGGTCCGCGTTGGCGAGCATGGCGTCGTGCAGCCACTGCGCGAGGCCCGGGGCGAGGTCCTCGTAGACCTGCGTGAAGCGCGGATCGGCGAGGTACATCCCGGCGATGCCGCGGTGGATCTCGAAGGTGCAGTCGTAGAAGTTCTGGCGGATGTGCTGCCGGTGCGCCTCGGCGAGGTCCGTGGCCGGTTCGCCGTCGGCGGGCTCGCCGGCGGTGAAGAGCTCCACCAGGCGGGCGTTCAGGGCGTCCGTCTCGACCTTGATCCGCTCCCAGTCGGCCCTGTCGTAGCCGCCGGTGCGGCGCTGGGACTCCGCCCAGGCCGCGGTGTCGCCCCAGCGCTGCTCGGCCTCGGTCTCCCACTCCTCCCGGTAGTTCTCGCCGAAGAGCTCGAACTTCTCCTCCGGGGTCAGCTGAATTCCCATCTTCTCTGCCTCCATGGCGTGTTCGACGGCCGCGGCCAGGGCCTGGAGATGCGCGATGCGGTCGGTCAGCAACCGGTGCTGGCGCCGCAGGTGCTCGCTCGGACTCACCGAGTCGTCGTCCAGGACGGCCGCGATCTCCTCCAGGGGGAACCCGAGTTCGCGGTAGAACAGGATCCGCTGCAACCGGCCGAGGTCGGCCTCGCCGTACCGGCGGTAGCCGGCCGGCGTGCGGCCCCCGGGGGACAGCAGGCCGATCTCGTCGTAGTGGTGCAGGGTGCGGACGGTCACCTTGGCGATCCTCGCCACCGCGCCGACCGGGTACCCGTCTGCGGGGTTCATCCGGATTCTCCCTCCGTGCTGACCACGAGCCTGCCCCCTCCCGTTGCGTGAGGGTCAAGCCGGTTGCCGACGCGGGTCAGACCGCGGCCGGCTCGCGTTCGGTGCGCCGCCGGGCGCCGTCCTCGCCGGCCCCCCGCCGGGAGCCACCGCGCCCGCGCCGCCGCGGGGCGGGCCAGAGCAGGACGTACCCCGCCGAGAGCACCACGAAGGCGAGCCGGACGAAGCCGCGCGCCGGGTCGGAGGGGAGGAACAGCGTGCCGCCGTAGAGGGCGGCCAGCGCGATCCAGCTCCACCACGGCACCAGCCGCCGCTGCCCGACGGTGTCCCAGAGCAGCGTGCCGAGCAGGATCGACGCCGAGTAGTACGTGTAGACGCTCGGGTCGAGCAGGATCCGGGCGTCCGCCCCCAGCAGGACGACGGCCGGCCAGCGGCCGCGCCAGACCGCCAGGCCGCCCAGCGACAGGCCCAGGGCGAACTGCGCCGGGCGGTCCCACCACGGCGTGGCCGGATCGGTCACCCCGAACCAGCGCAGCGCCGAGGCGGGCTGGTTGGGGATGGTGAACTTGGCGGCCGCCATGGTGTCCAGGTCGCCCAGGTAGAACGGCAGCCAGGCGACCGCCACCAGTCCGACGAACCAGAGCAGCGTCCGCGGCCACCTGGCCCGGGGCAGCGCGAGGATCAGCGGCGCGAAGGCCAGCGCCCACGGCTTGGAGTCCACCGCCAGCGCCAGGTGGACGCCGACCATGGCGGCCCGGCCGCGGCTGAGCTCGTACGCGGCGAGGGTGGTGAAGAACAGCGCCAGCACGTCGTCCAGGTGTGCGAAGCGCACGGACACCTCGACCCACATCGGGATGAACGCCAGGCCGGCGATCAGCAGCCGCTGCTGGAGCCGGCGGTGGTTGGTGCCGGTGCCCAGGTAGTGGAGCGCGGCGGTGCGGCCGACCAGGACCAGCATCGCCAGGCCCAGTCCGGACATCACCGCCTCGGCCAGCAGTGCGCCGGTGTGCGGCGGGAAGGGGGCGAAGAGCCGCGCCACCGCCAGGCTGACCGGGCCGATCTGCAGCTCGGGGTGGTGGGCGTAGAGCGCGAGGCCGCCGTCCGGCCGGTCGCTGAAGAGCAGTTCCTCGCCCTGGCGCAGGTAGTGCCAGGAGAAGCCGCCGCTCGGCTCGACCAGCAGGAACCACAGGACGGTCCAGGCGAGCAGCAGCACGTGGTGCCGGCGGACCGGCAGACCGGTGATCCGGCCGGCGGAGGCCCCGTAGTCGGTACCGGTCCGCGTCGCGCGCCGCGACCGTCCCGGCCCTGTCGAGCGCTCCGCGCCCCGTCCCCGCACCCCGTACCTCGCCTGCCCCGTGTCGGCCTCCTCGGAGGGTCATCCTAGGCACGGCCGGGAGGGCCTGCGGCACCGCCCGTGCCCCCGGTGGGCCGGGGACACGGGCGGTGCGTCGTGCTGCGCGGTCGGCGGGTCAGCCCTGCTGCGCGGCGCGGCGGCGGCGGAGCACCACCAGGGTGCCGACACCGGCCGCGAGGACGGCGCCGCCGGCCAGCGCGATGGCCGTGGTGTCGTCACCGCCACCGGTGGTGGCCAGCGCCTTGTCCGCGTTGGACCGGGCCTGGGTGACGGCCTCCGGGGTGATCGGCAGCGGTGCGATGGCCGGGGCCTTCACCGGGAAGTCGATCGGCTGGCGGGGACCGGTCTCGTCGTCGCCCCCGGTGTCCCCGGGCGCCGGGGTCGTCGGGGCGGTGGTGGCGGAGGCGCTCGGCGAGGCGCTCGGGCCGGACGTCGTCGTCGCGGACGGCGAGGCGCTCGGCGACGCGCTGCCCGACGGCGTCGCGGTCGCCGACGGCGTCGTGCTGGACGTGGCGGTCGGCGTCGCGGTGGCCGACGGCGAGGTGGTCGGCGTCGGCTCCGAGGTGGCCGACGGGCTCGTGCTCGTGCTCGGCGTGGCCGTGGCGGACGGCGTCGCGGTGGCCGACGGCGAGGTGGTCGCCGACGGCGAGGTGGTGGCCGACGGGCTGGTGGTCGGATTCTTCGTCGGGGTCGCGCTCGGGCTGGCCGACTTGGTGGGGGTCGGCTTCCCGCCCCCCGTCACGATCTTGAAGCGCTCGCCGCACTCGGCGTCGCCGACGAACTCGCCCGGACCGGCCTTGTTCCCCTCCACCTTGGACGCGAACGCCACCGGAACCACCCCGGCCGTGCCGAGCGGCGCGTCCTTGGTCACCGAGACCCGGACGGTGACGGTGACGCTGTTGCCCTTGTTCACGGCGAGCAGCGAGTTCCGGTAGTCCGGGATCGAGTTGTCGATGAGCTTGGCGAGCAGGAACAGCACGCCGTCGTCGTCGCTCTCACCGCCACCCGGGGCGGGCTTGGCCGGCAGCCAGGTCTTGGACTTGTCCAGCGACTCGGGCAGCTGGTACTCGACCTTGAGGTGCTCCCCGCGCAGCGTGCCCTTGGGGTTCTTGAACTTGAGCAGCGGGTAGTACACGAAGTCGTGCTTGGTGTTGTTGTCGACGGTGAAGTTGAACAGCTTGGTCTCGCCGCCGGCGACGAAGGTGCGCGGCACCCCGTCCAGGGACAGGTCGAGCGCACGGGCCTTGGCCTTGTCGGCCTGGGGCGTGGCGGCGGCGGGGGTGGGTCCGGTGGTGGCTGCGGCCACCGCGCCCTGGGCCCCGGTCAGGGCCATCGAGGCGGCGAGCGCGGCGGCGCCGGCCAGGGCGAGACTGCGAGGTATGGAGATGGACAAGGGAGACCTCACGAGAGTGTCCGGGCGCGGCCCGGGGGCGCGGGAGGACCGGCCGGCTGTCCGAGCCGCGATCCCCCCGCGAAGCTGAAAGTCCGACGGAGACTATCGAAGACCCCGGCCCCGCCGTGAGGGGGGTGCCGGTTTCCGGCGGACACCGGCCGACTCCTGTCCGTTTGGCCCAACTCTGCCCCGCTGAACGGCTTTTGCTCCCCGGCGAGCGGGCGGCCACCGGGGCGTACAGCCGTCCCGGAGCGCGGTCGCCCGGGCGTGCGGCCGCCCGCGTCCCCGCTACTCCGGCAGCCCGGCCCGCCGCCGCGCGACGGCCGCGACCGCGGCCCAGTCCTTCTCGCCGTCCCCGTGCGCCAGTGCGTCCAGGAACGCGTCCCGCAGCACACTGCCGAACGGCAGCGGCACCCGCGCCGCCGCACCGGCGGAGAGCGCGAGGTCGACGTCCTTGAGCCCGAGCGGAAGCTTGAACCCGGCGGGCTCGTAACGGCGTTCGGCCACCATCGAGCCGTAGCCGGAGTAGACCGGCCCCGGGAAGAGCGTGCCGCCGAGCATCTCGATCAGATCGGTCGGGCGGACGCCGTTGGCCTCGGCCAGGCTGCACGCCTCGGCCATCGACTCGATCGCGCAGGCCAGCAGGAAGTTGGTGCTGATCTTGGCGGTGTTGGCCTGTCCCGGGCGCTCGCCGAAGTGCCAGACCCGCCGGCCCATCGCGGCGAACAGCGGCTCGACCGCGGCCAGCGACTCCGCGCTCCCGGCGGCCAGGATGTTGAGCTCCCCGGCCTCGGCGACCGGCGGGCGGCCGAGCACCGGCGCGGCGACGTACCCGATGCCGTACTCGGCGTGCAGGGCCTCGGCGCGCTCGGCCAGGGCGACCGAGACGGTCGCCATGTTGACGTGCACGCCGGCCGTGGCGCCCTCCAGCAGGGCCGGGTCGAGCAGCAGCCGCTCCACGGCGGTGTCGTTGGCGAGCATCGAGACGACCACGTCGGCCGCGAAGACGTCGGCCAGTCCCTCGGCGGCCGCGGCGCCCCGCGCGACCATGGCGGCCACCGGTTCGGGCGAGCGGTTCCAGACCCGGACGGTGTGCCCGGCCTTCACCAGGTTCCCGGCCATGCCCCGGCCCATCGCGCCCAGTCCGACGAAGCCGACCGTCATCCCGCTCATCGCACACTCCCGCTGTCGCCCGGCGGCCGGACCGGTCGGCCGGCCACGATCAACCGACTGTACGTCAGCTCGCCGCGGCGTCGGGCCGCCGTCCCGGTCAGGCCGCCGCGGCGTGCCGCCCGTCCGCCGAGCCGGCCTCCAGGTGCGCGAGGACCCGGTGGCGCAGCAGCTGGTACTGGGCCTGCAGCCGCCCCGGGCGCAGCGGGCGGGCGACCGGCCGGCCGGGGCCGACCCGCTCGTCCGGGCCGAAGCGCGTACGGGTCATGTCCACCTCGGCGCCGGCCGCGGAGCGGTTCCACCAGTGCAGGTCCGTACGGACCCCGCCGGTGTACACCTCGCCCATCATCAGCTCGCCGCCGAGCAGGTCGTGCACCACCAGGGCGGTCGCCCGGCACTGGCCGTGGGCGGGATTGTCGGGACGCCAGTGGCCCTGGTCCTCGGGCGCGCAGGTGTCGACGCCCCAGGAGGAGCGGATCGCACGTTCGATGTCGTTGAGGGTCCACGCCGTCATAGCGGGAAGCCTGCCACGCGGCACCGACAGCGGCAGCGGCTTTTCGGTCGGCGGCCCCGTGTTCTGCGGCGACCCGCGTGACCTTCACCCGTACGGGGAGCCCGTCGGGGCGGTGGAGTGCGCCGGGGCGGGGGGGGGGTGCGCCCCCCCGCCCCGGGCCGGGCCCCCCCCCCCGCGCCGGGCCGCGGGGCCCGGCCCGGGGCCGCCCCCCCCCGCCCGGGCGGCCGGGTGGCCCCGGG
>NZ_JBHVIV010000092.1:0-33302 GCF_042799475.1 Kitasatospora sp. NPDC057692
GGGCCCATTGCGCCCGGGTGGTGCGGGGGTGGGGGGGGCGGCCCCCGGGGGGGGGGCCCCGCCCCCCGCCCCGGGCCGCGCCGCCCAGCCCTGGTACGGGTTCGACGGCGCGGCCGTTCAAGCCGGTTCAGGACCGGCCGGGGCGGGGAGTGCTCACTCCCACTCGATGGTGCCCGGCGGCTTGCTGGTGCAGTCCAGCACGACGCGGTTGACGTCGCGGACCTCGTTGGTGATCCGGGTGGAGATGCGGGCCAGCACGTCGTACGGCAGGCGCGACCAGTCGGCCGTCATGGCGTCCTCCGAGGACACCGGGCGCAGCACGATCGGGTGGCCGTAGGTGCGGCCGTCGCCCTGGACGCCGACGCTGCGGACGTCCGCCAGCAGGACGACCGGGCACTGCCAGATCTCGCGGTCCAGGCCGGCCGCGGTCAGCTCCTCGCGGGCGATCGCGTCGGCCTCGCGCAGCAGGTCCAGGCGCTCCCTGGTGACCTCGCCGACGATCCGGATGCCCAGGCCCGGGCCCGGGAACGGCTGGCGCTGGACGATCTCCTCCGGCAGGCCCAGCTCCTGGCCGACCATCCGGACCTCGTCCTTGAACAGCTTGCGCAGCGGCTCGACCAGCGCGAACTGGAGGTCCTCGGGCAGGCCGCCGACGTTGTGGTGGGACTTGATGTTGGCGGTGCCGGTGCCGCCGCCGGACTCCACCACGTCCGGGTACAGGGTGCCCTGGACGAGGAAGTCGACCGACTCGCCGTGCTCGCCGGCCTCGGCGATGATCTCGGCCTGCGCCTGCTCGAAGACCCGGATGAACTCCCGGCCGATGATCTTGCGCTTCTCCTCCGGGTCGCTGACGCCCTTCAGCGCGTCGAGGAAGCGCTCCTGCGCGTCGACGACCTTCAGCTGCACGCCGGTGGCGGCCACGAAGTCCTTCTCGACCTGCTCGGTCTCGCCCTTGCGCATCAGGCCGTGGTCGACGTAGACGCAGGTCAGCCGGTCGCCGATGGCCTTGTTGACCAGGGCGGCGGCGACCGCCGAGTCCACGCCGCCGGACAGGCCGCAGATCGCGCGCTTGGTGCCGACCTGGGCGCGGATCGCCGCGACCTGCTCCTCGACCACGTTGCCGGTGGTCCAGGTCGGGGCGAGGCCGGCGCCGCGGTAGAGGAAGTGCTCCAGGACCTGCTGGCCGTGGTCGGAGTGCAGCACCTCGGGGTGGTACTGGACGCCGTAGAGGCGGGCCTCGTCGTTCTCGAAGGCCGCGACCGGCACCACGTCGGTGGAGGCGGTGACGGTGAAGCCCGCGGGGGCCGCGGAGCAGGCGTCGCCGTGCGACATCCACACCGAGTGCTCCGCCGGGACGCCCTCGAACAGGGTCGAGCCGGTGCGCGAGACGGTCAGCGGGGTGCGGCCGTACTCCCGGGCGCCGGTGTTGTCGACGGTGCCGCCGAGCGTCTTGGCCATCAGCTGGAAGCCGTAGCACATGCCGAAGACCGGCACGCCGGCCTCGAAGATCGCGCGGTCGAGCTGCGGGGCGCCGTCCTCGTAGACCGAGGAGGGACCGCCGGAGAGGATGATCGCCTTCGGGTTCTTGGCGAGCATCTCGGCGACCGGCATGCTGCTCGGCACGATCTCGCTGTAGACCCGGGCCTCACGCACCCGACGGGCGATGAGCTGGGCGTACTGGGCACCGAAGTCGACGACCAGGACGGTGTCGGTCTCGGGTGCGGACTGGACGGGAGTAGCAGAGGACACGGACGGCCTTCCGGCAGCGGTACGAAAGGTGTCGCGCGGCGCGCCCTACGGAGGGTGCACGGCGGGCGACGGGCGGGGGTCTGCCACCGAGTCTACCGGGCCGACCCGTTTCACTCGTCTGCCCGCCCCACCGGCCGTGACCGCCGCGGCCACCGGTTCGTTGCTCCGGGCGGACCGTACGATCCGCGCCGCGCCCGCCAGACGCGTCGCCCCCGCCCCGGCCAGGGCGCCCCCGTACGGCACTGCAGGACCACGCGTGGAGCTCACCCCCAGTCCACCGGCGCGCGTGGCGCCGTCGCGGAGAACCGGCCCCGGCCGGGGAGCGGCGCGCCGTGGGACCGCGCGCGGGTGCTGCGGCCGGCCAGCAGGGGACAGCGAACCCGGCCGCGACTGGACCAAGGAGGTGGGGCGGTCGGCCGCCGGGGACGCCCGGGGCCGGCCGCCGCACCCGCCGCGATCCCGGCGCACCCCGTCGGCCGTCCCCGCGCCGCTGCGCGCATCCCCGTGCGCTCCGGCCAGCGCCATTACGCACCGTGATCATCACTGCCGCCCCTCCGCCGACCTCCCCGGCGCCGGGCGCGGCGGGCCCCACCTCGGGCCGGCGGCCGGCCCGGCCGGAAACGGCCTGTACCGAATCATGCCGAATCGGTTGCAGAGCAAGCCCTTCGTCCAGGACGATGCTGCGTGGAAGAGGTTCTCCCGATGGCCGAAGGGCTACCCGCGGAGTACCGTCCCGGTGCCGCCGAGACCCCCGGTGGCAACGATGATCGCCTCACGCTCCGTGAGCGATGGTCCGATGCGGGCATTCCCGCCGGACCGCCGCCGCGGCACTGTGCGCCCGCGCGCGCCGGCCCACCCCCGCCGGAGCGGTGGCGCGACCACCGAGCCAACCCTCCCGACGGCGCTCCTCCCCCGGCGCCGTCACCCAGCACCGGCGCGGCCCTGACGCCGAGTGCTGAACGACAAAGGGCCCCGTTCCCCCGCGGGGCCCTTTGCCCTGTCCGGGGCGCTTCGGTCCCTAGGGGCGGCGGCTCCACACGCTGGGGTCCACCGGGCCCTCGTCCTCCGGCCGCCGCTCGGCGGGCCGCGGCCCGTCGCCCGAGCCGATCACCTCCGAGACCAGCCCACCGGCGGGGTACTCCCCCTCGGGCTGCGCCGGCACCGCCGCCGGCGGCGCCTCCGCCCGCCGGTCGCGGGCCGCCAGCAGCGGCGGAAGCGCCAGCGCGCCGACCGCCGCCCAGACGGCGTTGGCCACCAGCAGCGTCCACGGCACCAGCGAGAGCGCGCTCTCGAACCCGGTGTCCTGGCTCCGGCCGAGGACGCGGACGGTGGCCTTCGAGGAGCTCAGCATCCCGGCCACCGG
This sequence comes from Kitasatospora sp. NPDC057692, assembly GCF_042799475.1. Classification (NCBI taxonomy): domain Bacteria; kingdom Bacillati; phylum Actinomycetota; class Actinomycetes; order Kitasatosporales; family Streptomycetaceae; genus Kitasatospora; species Kitasatospora sp. NPDC057692. Next base: position 3,113 of record NZ_JBHVIV010000092.1, read on the forward strand.
CATCAGCAGGCTGAGCCCCGCGGTGTACACCGCCGCCAGCCGGAGCCGGTCCGCGGCGTCGAGCCGCCGCCGGTACGCCGTCCAGCCGAGCACCGCGGCGGCGACCAGGGCGAGCAGCCCGGACCAGCGCCAGTCGCCGTTCGCGCCGTGCAGGTCGAAGAAGGAGTAGTCGTCGACGTCCCGCGGCTCCCGGTACCAGTCCGAGTCGTCGGCGACCGGCACCTCGCTCCTGGTCCGGAAGGTCGCCCCGGAGCCCAGTCCGAGCAGCATCAGGCCGATGTTGGGCAGGAAGGTCCACGCACTGCCGGTCGGCCCGCCCCCCTCGCCGTCCTCGCCCAGGACCACGGCCACCACGAGGCCGACCGCCGACGCCAGGCCGACCGAGACCGCCAGCGCGCGGCCGGCCGCCAGCCCGGCGACCGCCCAGCCGCGCACCGCCCGGTTGCGCCAGGCCGCCCAGCGCAGCGCGTCCGTGCCGTACACGGCGAACGCGAGCAGCCCGGCGAGCAGCGCCGTCCAGCCGGCCGCCTCGATCCAGCCGGCCGAGGACTCGTAGGCGGCCCGGCCCAGCCCCCGGGCGTCCAGGTCGTCCAGGTCGACGGGGCCGCCCTCCTGCCAGCCGGCGCCGCAGACCAGGCCGATCAGCGCGGTCACCGCGACCGCGACCGCGGCGGTGCGCACGGCCTCGCCGGCCGCCTGCCGTCGGGTCTGCTGCTCGCCGGTGCGCTCCTGGGCGCGGCGCGCCCCGATCCGCAGGCCGAGCCAGAGCGCGAGCAGCCACAGCACGGTGACGGTCAGCGGCACCGCGCGGACCAGTACCTCGGTGCCGCTCGCGAGGTCGGACCGGTCGCCGGTGCCGACGTTCAGCCGGAACGGCGCGCCGAGGGCGCCGAGGACGATCGCCAGCGCGGTGCCGAAGCGCTTGCCGTAGGAGGGCGGGTCGAGGACGCCGGTGTAGGGGAAGAACTCCCCCGGGATCGCGACGACGAGCGCGGCCAGCAGCAGCACGGCGGTGGGCGCGACGACCGCGCGCAGCGCCGGGCGCCAGTCGGCGCCGGTCAGCAGGGCGAGCGCGGCGGGCCGGCCGGCGGCCGGGTCGTACGGCCGGCCCGCGCCCCAGGGCCCGCCGGGGGCCGGCGGCCCGGGCGGGACCGGTGGCGCCGGGGGCAGCACCGGCGGCGGCAGCTCGGCGGAGGGCGCGCCGGCGGGTGGGACGGAGGGCGGCACGGCAGGCGGCGCGGACGGCGGCGGTGGCGGCAGGACCGGCGGCGGCACCAGCGGCCTCCCGCAGGACGCGCAGCCGAGCGCCCCCTCCGCCGAAGCCGCGCCGCAGGATGCGCAGATGGACATGGACCGCGTCCCCCCGTCCGAACGAACGATCTCCTGGTCCCCCAGGGCGCCCCTTTCTCCCATCGGGTACGGACGGCTGTCAACCGGTCACGCGCCACCGGAAGGGCGCCGGGGCGTCTCCGGGGGCGTCCCGGGGCGCCCCCGGCCCGTGCGCCCGCCCGGCGGCCCTGCGGGTCAGGCCCGCTTCTTCGGCACCTCCGGCACCGCCAGCAGCGGCAGCCGCAGCGCTCCGAACGCGCCGTCCGGCACCGCCGGGGCGGCCGGCGGGACGGCGGCGACCCGGCGGTAGTCCTCGCCGGGCGCCGGACGGGCGTCCCGCTCGCCCTTGTTGGGCCACATCGACATGGCCCGCTCGGCCTGCGCCGTGATGGTCAGCGACGGGTTGACCCCGAGGTTGGCGGAGACCGCCGCACCGTCCACCACGCTGATCCCGGGGTACCCGTAGAGCCGGTGGTACGGGTCGACGACGCCGGTCAGCGGGGAGTCGCCGATCGGACAGCCGCCCAGGAAGTGCGCGGTCATCGGGATGTCGAAGATCTCGCCGACGCTGCCGCCGGGGAAGCCGTTGATCTCCTCGGCGAGCGCCCGGGCGCCGCGCTCGGCGGCCGGGATCCAGGTCGGGTTGGGCGCGCCGTGGCCCTGGCGGGAGGTCAGCGCGCCCTTGCCGAGGCCCTTCTCCTTCAGCGAGACGGTGATCGAGTTGTCCAGCGACTGCATCACCAGGCCGATGATCGTCTTCTCGGACCACCGGTGCTGGTTCATCGACCGGGCGAAGGTCACCGGGTGCTTGACCGAGTTGCCGAGGTAGCGCAGCCAGCGCGGGACCCGCCCGCCGCCGGCCACCTGGGCGATCGACAGCGCGCCCATCGCGTTGGAGCCCCTGCCGTAGCGGACCGGCTCGATGTGGGTGTTCTCGTCCGGGTGGATCGAGGAGGTGATCGCCACGCCCTTGGTGAAGTCCGCGCGGGCGCCGTACCGCCGGTCGGTGGTCTGCGCCCCCACCAGCGCCTCGGAGTTGGTCCGGGTCAGCTCGCCGAGCCGGGCGGAGATCCGGGGCAGGTGGCCGGCCGCGCGCATCCGGTGCAGCAGGGACTGGGTGCCGTAGGTGCCCGCCGCGACCACCACCCGCGCCGCGGTGATCGTCCGCGCCCCGGCCTTGACCGGATCCGTGGTGGAGCGGCCGTCGGTGCGCCGGACGTCCACCGCGAAGCCCCCGCCCCACTCGCGGATCCGGGCCACCGTGGTCAGCGGGTGGATCTCGGCGCCGCCCCGCTCGGCCAGGTACAGGTAGTTCTCGGTCAGCGTGTTCTTGGCGCCGTGCCGGCAGCCGGTCATGCACTCGCCGCACTCGACGCAGGCCCGGCGGGCCGGGCCGGCGCCGCCGAAGTACGGGTCGGCCACCTCGGCGCCCGGGGCCGCCTTCGCCGTGCCGTCGCCGTCCTCGCCGTCGCCGAAGAAGACCCCGACCGGCGCCATGTGGAAGGTGTCGCCGACGCCCATCCGCTCGGCGGCCGCCCGCAGGTGGACGTCGGACGGGGTGACGGTCGGGTTGAGCCGCACCCCGAGCATCCGCCGGGCCTGGTCGTAGAAGGGCGCCAGCTCCTCCTGCCAGTCCGTGATGTGGCGCCACTGGCGGTCCTCGAAGAACGCCTTCGGCGGCACGTAGAGGGTGTTGGCGTAGTTCAGCGAGCCGCCGCCGACCCCGGCGCCGGCCAGGATCAGCACATTGGCCAGCAGGTGGATCCGCTGGATGCCGTAGAGGCCGAGCTTCGGCGCCCACAGGTAGTTGGCCACGTCCCAGGAGTTCCGGGGCAGTTCGTCTCGGTCGAAGCGGCGCCCGGCCTCCAGGACGGCGACCCGGTACCCCTTCTCGGTCAGCCGCAGCGCCGAGACCGACCCGCCGAAACCGGAGCCGACCACGACCACGTCGTAGTCGAACTCCCGGTCCTCAGCCGAACCCACCATCTGCCACTGCTCCTTCGGAAGTCGTCCACGAAACGGGGGTGTCGGCCGACGCCGCGGCTAGCGGACGCGCAGCGCCTTCAGCATCCGCAGCCCGGCGGTCATCATCGCCGCGTACTGCCGGTCGTCCTGGCCGGGCGCCGGGGCGAGCGGCAGCAGCCGCTGGCTGGCGATCGTCTGCGCCTCGGTGAACCGCAGGATGCCCTCCGCGCCGTGCCGCCGGCCGAGCCCGGAGTCGCCCATGCCGCCCATCGGCGAGCCGGCCGAGCCGTACGCCGCGCCGTAGGCCTCGTTGACGTTGACCGTGCCGGTGCGCAGCCGGGCCGCGACCGCCCGGCCGCGCCGGACGTCCCTGGTCCAGACGCTGGAGTTGAGGCCGTACGGGGTGGCGTTGGCGGCGGCCACCGCCTCCTCCTCGGTGTCGAAGCGGTAGACGGAGACCACCGGGCCGAAGGTCTCCTCGCCGCACACCGCCATGTCCGGGGTGACGCCGTCCAGGATGGTCGGCTCGTAGAAGAACGGGCCGAGGTCCGGCCGGGCCTTCCCGCCGGCCACCACGGTGGCCCCGGCCTCCACCGCCTCCGCGACGTGCCGGGTGGTGGTCTCCAGCTGCCGCCCGGAGACCAGCGAGCCCATGTCGGCCCCGTACGCCAGGCCGCCGCCGAGCCGCAGCGCCCGGGTGCGGGCGGCGAACCCGGCCAGGAACTCGTCGGCCACCGAACGGTGCACCAGCAGCCGCTCGATCGAGATGCAGAGCTGTCCGGCCGAGGAGAAGCAGGCCCGGACGGCGCCCTCGGCGGCCCGGTCGAGGTCGGCGTCGGCGAGCACCAGCATGGCGTTCTTGCCGCCGAGCTCCAGCGAGGCGCCGACCAGCCGTTCGGCGGCGCGCCGGGCGACGTCGCGGCCGGTGCGGGTGGAGCCGGTGAACGAGACGTAGTCGCCGTGCTCGACCACGGCCGGGCCGATCACCGGGCCGTCGCCGATCACGACCTGCCACAGGTCGGCCGGCAGCCCGGCCTCGATCAGCAGCTCGCGGGCCCAGAGCGCGGTCAGCGCGGTCTGCGTGTCCGGCTTGTTGACCACCGCGTTGCCCGCCACGAAGGCCGGCAGGGCGTCGCCGACGGACAGCTCCAGCGGGTAGTTCCACGGCGAGATGTGGCCGATCACGCCCTTGGGGCGGCGGGCCTCGATCGCCTGGGTGAGCAGCGGCACCGCGCCGAGGTGCCGCTTGTCGCGCAGGTAGGCCGGGGCGGAGCGGCCGTAGTGGCGGGCGGCGATGGCGACGGCGAGGACCTCCTCGAAGGCGTGCAGCCGGGCCTTGCCGGTCTCCGCCTGGATGAGGTCGAGCACCTCGTCCTGCCGCTTGATCAGCAGGTCGTGGAAGCGCAGCAGGACGGCGGCCCGGCGGCGGACCGACAGCGCGGCCCAGGCCGGCTGGGCGCGCCGGGCCAGCTCGAAGGCGACCTCGACGTCCGCCGGGGTGGACTGCGGCAGGCCGGCCAGCCGTTCGCCGGTCAGCGGGGCGACGGTGTCCACCACGCTGGGCTCGCCGGTGGCGGTGATCCCGGCGGCGAGGCGGGCGACCAGCGACGGCGGCACGGCCGAGGCGACGGTGCGGCCCCCGCCGGGCGCGGCGGGGTTGCGGCCCGGCGCGCCGGTGCCGGCGGGTTCGTGGGCCGTGGCAGCTGCTGTGAGGTCCGTCATAGGGCGCAGCCTAGGCGCTTCGCGCCCGATTCGGTACCCGTCGGTAACAACAAAACGGGCACCCGCCGCGGCCGTCGGTCAGCGGGTGGGGGTGAAGTAGTGCAGGACCGCGTTGAACCGCTGCTCGGCCTCGTTCCACTCGCTGCCCCGCTCCGGGCTGGACGAGTAGATCGCGTAGCTGGTGCCGTCCTTGTCGATGAACTCGGCCTCGATCGCCCGGCGGCGGCCGCCCTCCTTGGCCAGGTAGCTGAACTCCCAGACCGCGGCCTCGTGGCCGTTCACCGCGACGCTGGTCAGCTTGTGCTGCTTGTACTCCTTCAGCGACTTGGAGACGGTGCTCTCCATCTGCCGCATGTGCTCCAGCGGCCGGACCGACTGGCCGACGGTGACCGCGAACTGCAGGTAGTGCACCTTGTTGTCGGGGCTGTAGTAGATCTGGTTGTCGGACGTGCTGGTGCGCTGCCAGGCCGGGGTGCCCTCGGGCAGCGGGAAGCGGAAGCCCGCCGGGTCGTCCACCCAGCGGTAGCCGGCGGGCGGCGCGGGCGTGCCGTCGGCCTCGGCCGGCAGGGACTCGGCCGCGGTCGGCCCGGCCCCGCCCGGTCCGCCGTCGCGGTCCGCCAGGTAGAGCGCTCCGGCGGCGCCCCCGGCGAGCAGGACCGCCAGCACGACCGCCACGACCAGCGGCACGCGTCGGCGCCCGGCCGAACGGCGCACCGGCACATCGGCGTACGCCCCCGGCGCGACCGGTCCGGTGGGCGCCCCCTCGCGGACCTCCCAGGTCGGCCCGTCCCCGACGGCCGGCACCGCCGGCGGCTCCTCGGCCACCGCCGCGGCCGCCACCGAACGCGGCACGGTGACCGCCTCCGGAGCCGCCGCCGGCCGCCCGTCCGCCGGGCCCGGCTGCTCCGGCTCCGCCGCCTCGCCCGGCTCGCCCGACCGGTCCACCACCGGCACCGACTGGGTCGGCATCCGCACCGGAGCGACCGGCTTGAACCCCATGGTGTGCCCGGCCTGCACCTCGGCCAGCATCCGGGACGCCTCGTCCGCGGTCGGCCGGTCCGCCGGGTCCTTGGCCATCAGCGCGGCCAGCACCGGCCCCAGCGGCCCCGCCCGGCGCGGCTCCGGCAGCGGATCGCCGACCACCGCGGCCAGCGTGGTCAGCGGCGAGGTGCGGCGGAACGGCGAGTCGCCCTCCACCGCCGCGTACAGCGTCGCCCCGAGCCCCCAGAGGTCGGAGGCCGGGCCCGGGCGCTCGCCCTGCGCCCGCTCCGGCGCCAGGTAGTCCGGCGACCCGACCAGGTCACCCGGCCGGGTCAGTTCGGCCGAGCCCTCGTACGTCGCGATCCCGAAGTCCAGCAGCACCGCCCGCCCGGTCCCGTGCTCCAGCAGCACGTTGGCCGGCTTCACGTCCCGGTGCAGCACGCCCAGTTGGTGGCCCCGGTGCAGCGCCGCCAGCACCTGGCCGCCCACCTCGGCGGCGGCACGCGGCGGCAGCGTGCCGTCCTGGCTGATCACGTCGGCCAGCGAGCGGCCGTCGACCAGCTCCATGACGATCCACGGCCGGCCGTCCTGCTCCAGCACGTCGTGCACCGTGATCACACCGGGGTGCTTGATCCGGGCGGCCGCGGCGGCCTCCCGCTTCATCCGGGCGTGCAGGATCTGGAGCTCCTCCTCGGGGAGGTGGTTGACGGTCAGCTCCTTGACCGCGACCTCGCGGTCCAGCATCCGGTCCCGGGCCCGCCACACCGTGCCCATCCCGCCGCGGCCCAGCCGCTCACCCAGCTCGTAGCGCCCGGCCAGCAGCCGCTCCGCCTCGGCCGACTCCGGCCGGTCCTGCGCGCCCATCCGCGACCGCTCCCCCTCATCCACCCGCCGTCACCGCGACGGAGGGCCCGGGACCACTCGGTGCGGACCACTGAATCGAACTCGTCCCACGGACACATTAGGCGCCCCGGCCGCCCCCCGGTAATCTCCCCTACCCGCCACGGTGGCGACCAGGGTCCCACCGGCCCCGTCAGCCTGCGAACAGCACGACGGCCACCACACCGAGGACCAGCAGCAGGAACACCCCGCCGACCAGGAACGGCCCCAGCAGCGCCGGCGGGATCCGCGGCGGCCGGGCCGGGCCGGACGCCTCCGCCCGCGCCCCTCCGGTCTCCGCCGCACCGCCGCGACGGGCCGCGCCGCGCCGCGCGGCCGGACGGCGCGGCTCCGGCACCGGAGGCGGCACCGCCCGCTCCCCGGCCGTCGGCTCCGGCGCGCCCGCCAGCAGCTCCGCCAGCTCCAGCCGGATCTCCGCCGCCGTCGGGCGCCGCGCCGGATCGGGCTGCACCAGCCGCTCCACCATCGGCCCCAGCGGCCCGCACGCCTCCGACGGGACCCGCCGCCCCTCCCGCACCGCCGTCACCAGCTCCGGCACCCCGCTCTCCGGGTACGGCGCGCGACCGGTCGCCATCCGGTGCAGCAGCACCCCGAGCGCCCAGCAGTCACCCGCCGGGCCGCCGTCCAGCGGCCAGCGCTCGGCCACCGGCCCGACCAGCTCGGCCCGGACCTCGTAGCGGCGCCTGCCGCCCGGGCCGCCCAGCTCCTCGGCCAGCACCTCCTCGGCCGCCCCCGGCAGCAGCCCGCCCAGCAGCGCCGCGCCGTCCTCGCAGACCAGCACCGAATCGGCGGTCAGGTTCCCGTGCGCCAGGCCCTCGTCGTGCAGCGTCCGCAGCGCCGCGGCGAGGTCGGCCGCCACCTCCGCCGCCCGGTACGGCGCCAGCGGGCCCTCCGCGAGCACCTCGGCCAGCGGCCGCCCGGCCGGGCCCTCCTCGACGGTCCAGAGCAGGTCGCCCTCGACGAACGCCCCGGCCCCCTGCAGCAGTCGCGGATGCCGCGGCGCCGCGGCACCGACCTCCGCCACCCGGCGCACCAGCCGATCCCCGTGCACCGGCCCGGCGCCGTCCGGCTCCTGACCCCCGGTCAGCCGCGCCGGAAGCTCCCACGCACGCAGCCGCACGAGGTCGCCGCTCCGCTCGTCCACGGCGAACGCGCTCAGCGCCCCCGGACGGTCGATCAGCCGGTAACGCCCCGCCAGCACCTGCCCCGGGCCCGCTCGCATGCGTGTTCCTCTCCGCTCACCGCCAAGCCTAGGCCCTGGCCGGCCGCGGAAGGCACCGCGCGGCGGCGGATTACCCTCGCTCCATGGACTGGACCGATCTGATCGACGCGGCCTTCGACGTGGCCGGCAACAGCAACAAGGACAACCGGGACGCCGCCCTGCGCTCCGTCGAGGCGAACGTCGCCCCCGACGAACGCCCGGTCGCCTCCACGGCCGGACGCCACCCCGACCACTTCCGCAAGGGAGTCCTGGTCCTGACCACCCACCGGCTGCTCTTCCTGAAGGACGGCAAGCCCCCGGTCCCGGTTCCGCTGGAGGCGGTCACCGACGCGACCGTCACCCGGACCCGGATCAACGGCGAGGTGCTGCTGGTGGTCGCGCTGACCGGCTCGCACCGCTTCGAGGACGTGGTCAAGGCGGAGGTCTTCGCCGAACAGCTCCGCGCCACGGCCCGACTGGCCCGCGAGGCCTCCCGGAAGGCGCCGGCCGGCCCGGCCCCCGCCGGCCCCGCACCCGCCGCCTCCGGCGCCGAGCTGCTGGACCAGCTGGAACGGCTGGCCGCCCTGCACACCGCCGGCGCCCTCACCGACGAGGAGTTCACCCGGGCGAAGCAGCGCCTGATCGGCTGACGACCTTCCGGAGCATGCTCAGGGCGCGGGCTGGAAGGTGTCGAACGCGGTCTGCCGGGCCTGGGCGTTCTGCGGCGCGGCCCAGTCCGCGTCCGGCGTGGTCCAGTAGATCGCGTAGCCGTACTTGGCCGGGGAGCCGGTGACGAAGCCCCGGTTCAGCGAGTGCGAGCGCGAGCTGCCGCTGATCCACTCCCAGTCGGCGGCGTTGGTCCACTCGCGGTAGGCGACGGACTGCAGCTGCACCCGCTGGTAGTTGGTCACCTGGCCGCGCAGGCCCGGCTCGGCGTCCTGCCAGTCGGCGAGCGCGCTGGGCCCCGGCGTGGTCGTCCACTCGATCCGCAGGGTGCTGCCGTTGCCCTTGAAGGTGCGGCGGATCGACTCCGAGCCCGACGGCTGCAGCCAGTCGGGCAGCACGATCGAGAAGCCGGTCGGGTCCTTGTACTCGTGGTACCCGGCCGGCACGACGGCCCCGGTGGCCGTCGGGGTCGGCGCGGGCGTTGGCGTGGGCGTGGGCGTGGCGCTGGGCACGGGCGCGGGCTCCGCCGCCGTGCTCTCCGCCGGGGCGGCGCCCTCCGGGGTGGGCGCCGGCGCCGCCGCGTCACCCGGCGTGACGTCCGCCGCCGCGGTGCCGCGCGCGCCCTCCGCCGAGCCGTCTCCGGAGTCGCCGAGCGCCTGGACCAGCGCGACCACGCCCGCGATCAGCAGCAGCACCACCACGACCGTCGCCACGGCGAGGCGCCGCCGGCCGGTGCGCGGGTCCGCACCGGCCGCCTGGGTCGCGCCCAGCGTCCACTCACTGGTCACCGGCCTGGCCGCCTCGGTCTCCGGGCCCGCCGTCCCCGACGGCTCCGCGGGTCCCGCCGGCCCGGACGGCCCGGACGGCTCCGCCTGCTCCTTCGGCCCCGCGGGCGCCACCGGCACCGCCGAGGGCTTCCCGCTCCCGGCCTCCCCGGCCCGGCTGCCCACCCGGACGGTCCCGAGCAGCCCGCCGACCAGGGGCTTCCGCCCGCCCTCCGCGACCGGCACCGCCTGCTCGGTGGTCGACTCGGCCCGCGCGGTCGCCTCCGCGACCACCCGCTTGAGCATCGACCGGGTCTGCGAGGCGGTCAGCCGCTCCGCCGGGTCCTTGGCCAGCAGTCCCTCGATCACCGGAAGCAGCGGCCCGGCGTTCGCCGGAGCGGTCAGCTCCTCCGTCATCACCGCCGTCAGGGTGGCCAGCGCCGAGCCCCGGTCGTACGGCGGACGGCCCTCGACCATCGCGTACAGGGTGCCGCCCAGCGACCACAGGTCGGCCGGCGGTCCGGGCTTCTGCCCCTGGGCCCGCTCCGGGGAGATGTAGGAGGGCGCGCCGACCAGCATGCCGGTGGAGGTCACCGAGGTGTCGCCCTCCACGCTGGCGATGCCGAAGTCGGTGAGCACCACCCGGCCGTCCTCGCCGATCAGCACGTTGGACGGCTTGACGTCCCGGTGCAGGATGCCGAGCGCGTGCGCGGCGCTCAGCACGCCGAGCACGTCCAGCGCGATCTCCGCCGCCCGGGCCGGCGCCAGCGGCCCGTCCTCCCGGACCACGTCGGCCAGCGAGCGCGACTCGACCAGCTCCATGACGATCCACGGCCGGTCGTCCTCCTCGACCACGTCGAAGACGGTGACCGCCGAGTTGTGCCGGATCCGCGCGGTCGCCTTGGCCTCGCGGAGGGTCCGGACGATCAGCCGGTGCTTCTCGTCCTCCTCCACGCTGGCGTTCATCCGCAGTTCCTTGACCGCGACCGTCCGGCCCAGCATCTCGTCCTCGGCGCGCCAGACGGTACCCATGCCGCCGCGCCCGAGCACCACGTTCAGCCGGTAGCGGCCGGCCAGGAGGCGGCCGGTGGAACCCTGCGCCTGGGTCATTCGGAACGTTCCCCCATGTGCTGCTGGCGGTCGTGATGACGGCGTGTCGGACCGGCGTCGGGCCCGAACGCCCAAGCCTCCATCATCCCCTGTCACGCGCGTCCCCGACCACCCGGCCCCCGGCCACCCTGGCACGCCCCCCGGTCCGGGGCGGCGGTCCGTGCCCGATCTGTGATCGAAAACTCTGTCGACCCCGCTCCGGCCCCTGCTACCGTTCGGCAGCTCACCGTCTTTCCGGGGGGAACACGACGTTCATGACCGCATCCTCGTCGGGCGCTGACGGCCAGTCGGGCCGACCGCCCACGGCCCCGCACTTCTCGGTCGCACCGGAGCCGGAGACCCCCGAGGGGTACGCGGCCCCCGGCATGCCCGGCGCCCCGGTGGCCGGTTACCGCCCCGCCGACCCGGCCGCCCCCGCCGCCGCCCCCGACCGGGCGGCCGACGGCACCGGCGGCGCCGACGGCGCCCCGCGGCGCCGTCGCCCCCGGTACCGGACAGGCCCGGCCGTGGCGCTGGCCGTGCTCGCGATGCTGGGCGGCGCCGCGGCGTTCGGCTGCGCGCCGACCCGTGCGGAGGACACCGTCGGCTGGTTGGCCATCGCCCCGGCGGCGGCGGTCGCCTGGCCGCTGGGACGGCTCGGCGGCCCGAGCCGGCTGCTGCCGCCGCTGGGCGCCCTGCTGGCGTCCGGCGCGCTGTTCCTCGGCCAGGTGCTCGCCCGGACCCGCCGGCTGCACGAGCTGGCCGGCACCGGGTACGGCGAGCTGCTGCACGACGCCCTCCCGCTCTGGCGCGACGGCCGCCGCCCGCTGGACCTGGTCTTCTACGGCATCGCCGTGATCGGCGGCTACCTGCTGACCCGCCGCGCCGCCACCCGCCAGTAGCCGCCCGCCGGTGGCCGCACCGCCGGTGGCCGCACGCTCCCGCCGGACACGGCACGGGCCCCCGTCGCGCGGTGCGACGGGGGCCCGGGAGGAACCGGCTCAGCGGTGGTTGAGCGCCGGGTTGACGGTCACCTCGACCCGCTGGAACTCCTTGAGCTCGGTGTACCCGGTGGTCGCCATCGCCCGGCGCAGCGCGCCGAACAGGTTCATGGTGCCGTCCGGGGTGTGCGACGGGCCGGTGAGGATCTCCTCGGTGCTGCCGACGGTGCCGAGGTCGACCCGCTTGCCGCGCGGCAGCTCCTCGTGGACGGCCTCCATGCCCCAGTGGTAGCCGCGGCCGGGCGCGTCGGTGGCCCGGGCCAGCGCGGCACCGATCATCACCGCGTCGGCGCCGCAGGCGACCGCCTTCGGGATGTCGCCGCTGTAGCCGACGCCGCCGTCCGCGATGACGTGCACGTAGCGGCCGCCGGACTCGTCCATGTAGTCGCGGCGGGCGGCGGCCACGTCGGCGACGGCGGTGGCCATCGGCACCTGGATGCCGAGCACGTTGCGGGTGGTGTGCGCGGCGCCGCCGCCGAAGCCGACCAGCACGCCGGCCGCGCCGGTGCGCATCAGGTGCAGCGCGGCGGTGTAGGTGGCGCAGCCGCCGACGATGACCGGGACGTCCAGCTCGTAGATGAACTGCTTCAGGTTCAGCGGCTCGGCGGCGCCGGAGACGTGCTCGGCCGAGACGGTGGTGCCGCGGATGACGAAGACGTCGACCCCGGCGTCCACGACGGCCTTGGAGAACTCGGCGGTGCGCTGCGGCGAGAGCGCGGCGGCGGTGACCACGCCGGAGTCGCGGACCTCCTGGATCCGCTGCTTGATCAGCTCGGCCTTGATCGGCTCGGCGTAGATCTCCTGCAGGCGGCGGGTCGCGGCGGACTCGTCGGTGATCGAGGCGATCTCGTCGAGCAGCGGCTGCGGGTCCTCGTAACGGGTCCAGAGGCCTTCCAGGTTCAGCACGCCCAGGCCGCCGAGCCGGCCGATGGCGATGGCCTGCTGCGGCGAGACCACGCTGTCCATGGGAGCGGCCAGGAACGGCAGCTCGAAGCGGTAGGCGTCGATCTGCCAGGCGATCGAGACCTCCTTCGGGTCACGCGTACGGCGGCTGGGGACGACGGCGATGTCGTCGAAGGAGTACGCCCGGCGGCCGCGCTTGCCTCGCCCGATCTCGATCTCAGTCACTTCGAGCCCTTCTGGTGGTATTGCTCATGCCCGCCGGGTCACCCCGGCCGCCCCCCAGTATCCCGCACCCGTCCGCCCCCGCACGGCCCCGCCCGGCCCCCGGTCCCCCGGTGGGCGGTCCCCGGACAGCCCGCAGGGCCCGCCACCGAGGGGTGGCGGGCCCTGCGGCCGAGCGACCGGATCAGCGGCGGGCGCTGTAGTTCGGCGCCTCGACGGTCATCTGGATGTCGTGCGGGTGGCTCTCCTTGAGGCCCGCCGAGGTGATCCGGACGAACCGGCCCTTGCTCTCCATCTCGGCGACGTTGGCGGCGCCGACGTAGCCCATGGTCTGGCGCAGGCCGCCGACCAGCTGGTGCAGCACCGCGGAGAGCGGGCCGCGGTAGGGCACCTGGCCCTCGATGCCCTCGGGGACCAGCTTGTCGTCCGAGGCGACCTCGGCCTGGAAGTAGCGGTCCTTGGAGTAGGAGCGGCCCTGGCCGCGGGACTGCATGGCGCCCAGCGAGCCCATGCCGCGGTAGGACTTGTACTGCTTGCCGTTGATGAACAGCAGCTCGCCCGGGGACTCCTCGCAGCCGGCCAGCAGCGAGCCCAGCATCACGGTGTCGGCACCGGCGGCGAGCGCCTTGCCGATGTCGCCGGAGTACTGCAGGCCGCCGTCGCCGATGACCGGCACGCCGGCCGCCTGGCAGGCCAGCGCGGCCTCGTAGATCGCGGTGACCTGCGGGACGCCGATGCCGGCGACCACGCGGGTGGTGCAGATCGAGCCCGGGCCGACGCCGACCTTGACGCCGTCCACGCCGGCGTCGATCAGCGCCTGGGCGCCGTCGCGGGTGGCGACGTTGCCGCCGACCACGTCGACCTTGACCGCCGACTTGATCTTCTCGATCCAGGCCAGCGCGTTGTGGCTGTGGCCGTGCGAGGTGTCGACGACCAGGAAGTCCACGCCCGCCTCGACCAGGGCCTGGGCGCGGTCGAAGGCCTCCGCGCTGGCGCCGACGGCGGCGCCGACCAGCAGCCGGCCCTCGGAGTCCTTGGCGGCGTTCGGGTACTGCTCGGCCTTGACGAAGTCCTTGACGGTGATGAGGCCCTTGATCCGGCCGTCGTCGTCGACCAGCGGCAGCTTCTCGATCTTGTGGCGGCGGAGCAGCGCCATCGCGTCGACGCCGGAGATGCCGACCCTGCCGGTGATCAGCGGCATCGGGGTCATGATCTCGCGGACCTGGCGGGTGCGGTCCGTCTCGAAGGCCATGTCGCGGTTGGTGACGATGCCGAGCAGCTTGCCGGACTCGTCGGCGATCGGCACGCCGGAGATCCGGAACTTGGCACAGAGCGCGTCGGCCTCGGCGAGCGTGGTCTCCGGGCCGACCGTGATCGGGTCGGTGACCATGCCGGACTCGGAGCGCTTCACCAGGTCGACCTGGTTGGCCTGGTCCTCGACCGACAGGTTGCGGTGCAGGACGCCGACGCCGCCCTGGCGGGCCATCGCGATCGCCATCCGCGACTCGGTGACCTTGTCCATCGCCGCGGAGAGCAGCGGGATGTTGACGCGCACGTTGCGCGAGACCCGCGAGGAGGTGTCGACCTGGTTCGGCAGCACCTCGGACGCCCCCGGCAGCAGCAGGACGTCGTCGTACGTGAGTCCGAGCATCGCGAACTTCTCGGGTACGCCTGCGGCGTTGTAAGACATTTCGGGGGTACCTTCCGTGGCCGGCTCGATCAGCTCGCGCCCTGAGGGTGGGGGCGCTGTCATCAGCTCACTCGCTCGGACCGCCGAAAGCGCGGTGGCTTTTGGAGGATCCTCCAGGAGGAACCCGCGCACACCGTCGAAACTTTGGCGACCCGCCCAGGCGCCGATACCCCATGGTACTGGCACCGCGAATGCGCTCTCGTGTGCCCTTGACAACACAGCCGGGCCATGGGCCATTCCGGCCGGTCGAAAAGCCCCCCCGGCACCGGGAGGACGGCTAGGAGGACTCCTCCGCGAGCGCCCGGAGCCGGCTCAGCGCGCGGTGCTGGGCGACCCGGACGGCCCCCGGGGACATCCCGAGCACCTCGCCGGTCTCCTCCGCCGAGAGCCCGGCGGCCACCCGCAGCAGCACCAGCTCGCGCTGCCGGGCCGGCAGGTTGGAGAGCAGCTCCTTCGCCCAGGCCGCGTCGCTGCTCAGCAGCGCCCGCTCCTCCGGGCCGAGCGCGTCGTCCGGCACCTCCGGCAGGTCGTCCTGCGGGACCACCGTCGAACCGGGCCCGCGCATCGCGGCCCGCTGCAGATCGGCGATCTTGTGCGCGGCGATCCCGTAGACGAAGGCCTCGAACGGGCGCCCCTGGTCCCGGTAGCGGGGCAGCGCGCAGAGCACCGCCACGCAGACCTCCTGGGCGATGTCGTCCACGTGGTGCCGGGCACCGCCGGGCAGCCGGACCAGCCGGCCGCGGCAGTACCGCAGCGCCAGCGGGTGGACGTGGGCGAGCAGGGCGTCGATCGCCGGGCCCTCGCCCCGGACGGCGGCCGCCACGAGCTCGGCGAGCGCGCCGGGTCCGTCGGCCGGTTCCGCGTACGCCGGGCCGGGCCCGGGCGCGGAGGGCTCGGCCTCCACCGGGTCGGCCTCACCGGGAGCCCCGGTCACGTCGTCACGCATCGGTCCATGGTGCCTGGTCGCGCGGGAAAACGCGGCACCGCGTCCGGAGTTGTGCACCGGAACGTTATGCGGTGCCGCACCGGCCCGCACCACCGGCCCCTCCTGCACCGTCCCGCCTCCCGCCCCGCCGCCCCGGGTCGCCCCGGCCGCGGCGCCGTCCGCCGAGTCTCCTGCGGCTGCGTGGTTCGCCGCAGTTCCTGTCCGCTGGTCCCCGAGGTGCTCCACCCCTCCATGGTGCAACCTCGGGACCGTAACGTCACACGCCCCCGCGCGGACAATCGCGCGGAGCGTGCCGGAACCGGCGGTGCCGGCGGCGGTCAGCGGACCAGACCCCAGCGGAAGCCCAGCGCCACCGCGTGCGCGCGGTCCGAGGCGCCGAGCTTCTTGAACAGCCGTCGGGCGTGCGTCTTGACGGTGTCCTCGGAGAGGAACAGCTCACGGCCGATCTCGGCGTTGCTGCGGCCGTGGCTCATGCCTTCGAGCACCTGGATCTCACGCGCCGTCAAGGTCGGCGCCGCGCCCATGTCCGGGCTGCGCAGCCGGCGGGGGGCGAGCCGCCAGGTCGGGTCGGCGAGCGCCTGGGTGACGGTGGCCCGCAGTTCGGCGCGCGAGGCGTCCTTGTGCAGGTACCCCCGCGCACCCGCGGCGACCGCGAGGGCGACGCCGTCGAGGTCCTCGGCGACGGTGAGCATGATGATCCGGGCGCCCGGGTCGGCGGACAGCAGCCGCCTGACCGTCTCCACCCCGCCGAGGCCGGGCATCCGGACGTCCATCAGGACGAGATCGGAGCGGTCGGCCACCCAGCGGCGGAGGACCTCCTCCCCGTTCGTCGCGGTGGTGACCCGGTCGACACCGGGTACGGTCGCGACCGCGCGGCGAAGCGCCTCGCGGGCGAGCGGGGAATCGTCGCAAACGAGAACGGAAGTCATGACCGTCGTCCTCCGCAGCTGATCCGCGTCACGTTGAGCCTCCTGGCTGGTACGAACCTCTCCGACACGGCCGATCGGCGTCAGACTCCGTGCTGATCGCCTGAGATTCCCCGCGATCGTTCCCGACGTCCGGCGTCCGCTAACCGCCTCCGCACATCCAACGACCGTCACTCGAATGAGTTACGGCCTTCGGGGCCATCTCCACCACTGTACGTGGCCGACCCGTTACCGATCAGCCGCATCGCGGTGCACACGCCGCACTTTTGCGCAGCTCGCGCGCGGTCGGCGTACAACCCGCACACCCGCGCGACCCCGTGCGCGCCCGTCGGCCACCCGATTGCCACATTCGCGCCCGGCGATCACGGACCCGGCAGCCATGCCCACTTTGCCCGGTTTTAGAGCTTTTGTATGGTCATTGACTGTTGTGCCAGTCTGTGGGTGACTTGTCCATGGAGTTGCCGTAAGTCATATTTCCAGGTGTCCACACCGCGCCGGACGCCCCGCCGTGCCGCCGCCGACGCAACCCGCCGGCGACCGGCCCCGCGGTCGACGACCTCTGAAGGGAATGAGCCATGGCAGATTTCTCCCGACTCCCCGGCCCCAACGCGGACCTCTGGGACTGGCAGCTCTCCGCGGCCTGCCGCGGTGTGGACAGCTCGCTCTTCTTCCACCCCGAGGGCGAACGCGGCGCGGCCCGCAGCTCGCGCGAGGCGAGCGCCAAGGAGGTCTGCATGCGCTGCCCGGTGCGCACCGAGTGCGCCGCGCACGCGCTGGCGGTCCGCGAGCCGTACGGCGTCTGGGGCGGCCTGACGGAGGACGAGCGCGAGGAGATGATGGGCCGTTCGCGCAACCGCCTGGTGGAAGTCCCGCTCGCCGCGCCGAGCGCGGCCCAGCCCTAGGACCGCGGCTCCGTCCCGCCATGGAGAGAAACGTTTCTTCACCAGGTGAGGACGGCCCGGACCCCCGCCGGCCTCCGCGGGCCCGGCGCGCCGCCCGCTCAGCGCCCGGCCGCCGCCCCCGCCAGCCGCTCCAGTATCAGCGCCACCGCCGGCACCTCGGCGAGGTCCGGCAGGGTCAGCGCGACCACCTGGCGCACCGCCGGTGCCCCCGAGGCGGCGTGCACCGCCACCGGGGCCACCCCGTCGGGACGCACCGACTCCAGCGCCAGCCCGGGCAGCACCGCCACCCCGAGCCCGGCGGCCACCAGCCCGACCACCGCCGGGTAGTCGTCGGTCGCGAAGTCGATCCGCGGCTCGAAGCCGGCGCCCGCGCACAGCTCCACCAGATGGCCCCGGCACTGCGGGCAGCCGGCGATCCACTGCTCCGCCGCCAGTTCGGACAGCTCGACCGGCCCGCCGCGCCCGGCCAGCGGGTGCCCGGCGGGCAGCAGCCCGACCAGCGGGTCGTCCAGCAGCGGGGTGACCACCAGGTCGGACCAGTCGGCCCCGGCGCTCAGCTGCTGGGCCTCCAGATTGGCCTCGGCGCGCGCCTCCCGGGGCGTGGCGTGCCCGGGCGCGGGCGCCGGCGCGAGGGTGGATCCGGGGGCCTGCGGGTAGCGGAAGGCCAGCGCGACCTCGCACTCGCCGCCGCGCAGCATCGCCAGCGACTCCGGCGGCTCCGCCTCGACCAGCGACACGCGCACGCCCGGATGGCTGTCCCGCAGCCGGGCGACGGCCGGCGGCACCAGGGTAGAGCTGGCGGTCGGGAAGGACACCAGCCGGACCCGCCCGGCCCGCAGCCCGGCGATCGCCGCCACCTCCTCCTCCGCGGCGGAGAGCCCGGCGAGGATCCCGGTGGCGTGCTTGAGCAGGATGCGCCCGGCCTCGCTCAGCTGCATCCCGCGGCCCGAGCGGACCACCAGCGGGGTGTCCACGGACTTCTCCAGGGCCTTCATCTGCTGGCTGATGGCGGGCTGGGTGCAGCCCAGCTCGCGGGCCGCGGCGGAGAAGGAGCCGGTGCGGGCGACGGAACGCAGGACGCGCAGGTGGCGGGCCTCGATCATGCCACCAAGATATAAGGAATTCTTTGCAATACGCAAAATTCAACTGATAGTTGAAAGCTGGAACAGCCAGGAACGGCCGCAGGCCCGGCCCGCCGCCCCTCGCGGGGCGCGGACCGGGCCTGCGGTCAGTCGTCCGGGCCTCAGTGCGAGTGGCCGTGACCGCCGTGCGAGTGGCCGTGACCGTTGTCGGCCTCCTCCTCCTTCTTCTCCACCACGAGGGTCTCGGTGGTGAGCAGCAGGGAGGCGATCGAGGCGGCGTTCTCCAGGGCGGAGCGGGTGACCTTGACCGGGTCGATGACGCCGGCCTTGACCAGGTCGCCGTACTCGCCGGTGGCCGCGTTGTAGCCCTGGCCCAGCTCCAGCTCGGAGACCTTGGAGGTGATGACGTAGCCCTCCAGGCCGGCGTTCTGGGCGATCCAGCGCAGCGGCTCGTGCAGCGCCTTGCGGACGACCGCGACACCGGTGGCCTCGTCGCCGGACAGGCCCAGGCCGTCGTTCAGCACCTTGGCGGCGTGGACCAGGGAGGCGCCACCACCGGCGACGATGCCCTCCTCGACCGCGGCGCGGGTCGCCGAGATGGCGTCCTCCAGGCGGTGCTTGCGCTCCTTGAGCTCCACCTCGGTGGCGGCACCGACGCGGATGACGCAGACGCCGCCGGCCAGCTTGGCCAGGCGCTCCTGCAGCTTCTCGCGGTCCCAGTCCGAGTCGGTGTTGGCGATCTCGCCCTTGATCTGGGCGACGCGGCCGGCGACGGCCTCCGACTCGCCGGCACCGTCGACGACGATCGTCTCGTCCTTGGTGACGGTCACGCGGCGGGCCGAGCCCAGCACGTCCAGACCGGCCTGGTCGAGCTTGAGGCCGACCTCCTCGGAGATCACGGTGCCGCCGGTCAGGACGGCCAGGTCGCCGAGGATCGCCTTGCGGCGGTCGCCGAAGCCCGGGGCCTTGACGGCCACCGCGTTGAAGGTGCCGCGGATCTTGTTCACCACGAGGGTGGACAGCGCCTCGCCGTCGACGTCCTCGGCGATGATCAGCAGCGGGCGGGACGAGCCGCCCTGCAGGATCTTCTCCAGCAGCGGCAGCAGCTCCTGGATGGAGGAGATCTTGCCCTGGTTGATCAGGATGTACGGGTCCTCGAGGATCGCCTCCTGGCGCTCCGCGTCGGTGACGAAGTACGGCGACAGGTAGCCCTTGTCGAACTGCATGCCCTCGGTGAAGTCCAGCTCCACGCCGAAGGTGTTCGACTCCTCGACGGTGATGACACCGTCCTTGCCGACCTTGTCGATCGCCTCGGCGATCAGCTCGCCGACCTGCGAGTCCTGGGCGGACAGGGTCGCGACGGCGGCGACGTCGTCCTTGCCCTCGATCTCGCGGGCGACCGACAGCAGGTGCTCGGAGACGGCGGCGACGGCCTTGTCGATGCCCTTCTTCAGGGCGGCCGGGCCGGCGCCGGCGGCGACGTTGCGCAGACCCTCGTTGACCAGGGCCTGGGCCAGCACGGTGGCGGTGGTGGTGCCGTCACCCGCGACGTCGTTGGTCTTGGTGGCGACCTCCTTGACGAGCTGCGCGCCAAGGTTCTCGTACGGGTCGTCGAGCTCGACCTCACGGGCGATGGTGACACCGTCGTTGGTGATGGTCGGGGCGCCGAACTTCTTGTCGATGACGACGTTGCGGCCCTTGGGGCCGATGGTCACCTTGACGGTGTCGGCCAGCTTGTTGACACCGCGCTCCAGCGAGCGGCGGGCGTCCTCGTCGAACTGCAGGATCTTCGCCATGTTCCCTATTCCCTCGGGGGTGCGACCGTCGCGGCGGCCGCTCGACTACGTGAACCAACAGACACGCCCCGGTCCCCTGTCACTGGGACACGGATCCGGGGCGTGGCTGAACGTCTTACTTCTCGATGATGGCGAGAACGTCGCGCGCGGAGAGCACCAGGTACTCCTCGCCCTGGTACTTCACCTCGGTGCCGCCGTACTTCGAGTACAGGACGATGTCACCGACGGCGACGTCGAGCGGCAGACGCTGGCCATCCTCGAAGCGGCCCGGGCCGACGGCCAGGACGACGCCCTCCTGGGGCTTCTCCTTGGCGGTGTCCGGGATAACCAGGCCGGAGGCCGTGGTGGTCTCGGCGTCGAGCGGCTGGACCACGATGCGGTCCTCGAGCGGCTTGATGGCAACCTTGCTGCTGGTGGTCACGTCCGAGCTCCCCTTCGGAGATTACGGGGTTTTCTAACGGGTAGGGGCGAACTCGCGGATCTGCCGTCGCGGGGGTCAGACACGCACTGTCGCGTTAGCACTCCCCCGGTGGGGAGTGCTAGTGATGACCATAGGCCGCGGTTAGCACTCAGTCAACCAGAGTGCCAACGACGCGCCCGTCGGCCGTCTGCGGCGGACGCGTGACCGTACGCGCGTACGAGACCGTGCCCGGCCCGCGCCGGTCGTCCCCGGCACCCGCCGACCCGCGAGAATGGCGGGGTGGAGAACGACGACCTGCGGCCCCTGCTCACCGACCGGGGCCAGGCCCTGCTCGCCGAACTGCGCGACTTCGCGCCCGGGGAGGAGCTGGCGCTGGCCACCCGGCTGCGCAAGGAGCACCCCGCCGACCTGGTGTCCGCCGCCTTCGGGCAGGCCCGGCTGCGGCAGCGGGCGCGGG
Source organism: Kitasatospora sp. NPDC057692 (assembly GCF_042799475.1). Taxonomy (NCBI): domain Bacteria; kingdom Bacillati; phylum Actinomycetota; class Actinomycetes; order Kitasatosporales; family Streptomycetaceae; genus Kitasatospora; species Kitasatospora sp. NPDC057692. Next base: position 24,076 of record NZ_JBHVIV010000092.1, read on the forward strand.
CCAAGTTCGGCGCCGACGCCGACCTCATGTACTTCACGCCCAACGGCGTCGAGCAGTCCACCCGGCGCGAGGTCGCCGAGTGGCGGGCGCGCCGCTTCGCGGACCTCGGGGTGAAGCGGCTGGCCGACCTCTGCTGCGGGATCGGCGGCGACGTGCTGGCGCTGGCCCGGGCCGGGATCGAGGTGCTCGCGGTCGACCGGGACCCGGCCGCCTGCGCCGCCACCGCCGCCAACGCGGCCGCCCTGGGGCTGGCCGACCGGGTCGAGGTGCGCTGCGCGGACGTCGCCGACGTCGACGTCACCGGCTTCGACGCGGTCTTCACCGACCCGGCCCGGCGCACCTCGCGCGGCCGGGTCTTCGACCCCGAGGCGTACGCGCCGCCGCTGTCCTGGGCGATCGAGGCCGGCCGGCGCACCCCGGTCGGCGCGCTCAAGGTGGCGCCCGGGATCCCGCACGAGGCGGTGCCGGCCGACGCGGAGGCCGAGTGGGTCTCCGACCACGGCGACGTCAAGGAGGCCGTGCTCTGGTTCGGCACCCGGGCCGGGCACCCGCACCGCGCGACCCTGCTGCCGCAGCGGGCCAGCCTGACCGGCGGCGAGCTGCCCGATCCGCCGGCCGGCCCGGTCGGCCGCTACCTGTACGAGCCGGACGGCGCGGTGATCCGCGCCCACCTGGTCGCCGAGGTGGCGCGGCAGGTCGACGGCCGGCTGATCGACCCGAAGATCGCCTACGTGACCTCGGACCACCTGGTCGACACCCCCTACGCGCACGGCTTCGAGCTCACCGACGTGCTGCCGTTCCACATCAAGAGGCTCAAGGCGCTGCTGCGCGAGCGGGGCGTCGGCACGGTGGTGATCAAGAAGCGCGGGATGGCGATCACCCCGGAGGAGCTGCGCCGCCAGCTGAAGCCCTCCGGTCCGAACGAGGTCACGGTGATCCTCAGCCGCACCGACCACGGCCCGCTGATGATGCTCGGCCGGCCGGTGACCGGCCCGGCCGCGGCGGTTCAGCCGGCCGGCGCCGCGATGTAGTCCTCCAGCCGGGCCACCGCGAAGCCCTGCTCCTGGATCCGGGCCAGCATCTCCCCGAACATCTGCGTCATCGTCTCGCCCTTGAGGTCCTTCGGGCCCCGGAAGTGGGCGAGCACGATGTCGCCGGGCCGCAGTTTCCTGTCCGCCGCCTGGTACTGCATGTCGTGGATCTGCATCGACTCGCGCCAGAGCACGATCGCCCGCGGGCCGCACTGCTGCACCGAGGAGTTGAGCGCGGGCGTGTGGGCGCCGTCGCCGTACGGCGGGCGGAACAGCAGCGGCGGGGTGCCGTACTGCTGGGTGAGCGCGGCCTGGGCGTCGCAGACCTCGGACCTCTGCTTCTCCGGGGCCGCCTTGCTCAGCTGCGCGTGGTCCACGGTGTGGTTGTGGACGTGGTTGCCGAGCGCCTGGAGCTTCTTGAAGTAGCCGTAGTCGTCCTTGACGATGTCGCGGGTCAGGAACATCGAGACCGGGACCTTGAGGTCGGTCAGCATCTCGACGAACTTCGGGTCCTTCTCGGCGCCGTCGTCGATGGTGACGAAGACGACCTTGTCGGCGGTCTTCACCTCGCTGAACACCGGGACCGGGCCGGTCCGCTGGAGCTTCACCGGCTTGTCGGCGGGCGCCGGGGGCGCGGGCGGCAGCGGTGTGAGGTTCCACTTCGCCCAGGCGGCGGCGTCCGTGGCGGCCGGGGCGGGAGCGGCGCTCGGCGGCGGGGTCGCCGTGCCCGTCCGCGGCGAGGGGGACCCGGCCGGGGCGGTGGTACCGCTCGGTGCCAGGGCCGCGGACGCGGCGCCGCTGTCGCCCCCGCCCGAGCACCCGGTGGCGGCGGCCAGCAGGACCGCCGCCCCCACCGCGTACGCCGTCGTCCTGCTCCACCCGTGCCTGTTCACCGCGCCGTGCTCCCCGCTCCCGTTCAGCGTTCTCGCTCGCTAGCACGGTAACGGTCGGACGTTCGGTTCCCGCTCGGGCGTGCGAACGGACGGCCCCGGGACTACTCCACGTGCTCGCTGGTGAACGACCAGCGGTGCACCGGACGGCCCAGCAGGGCGGCGGGCGGCTCGGGCGGCGGCACCGGCTCACCGGACCACCAGGTGATCAGCAGCACCCTCTCGCCCGGGGCGGCGAACAGCTCGGTGCGCAGCAGCCCGGCGCGGCCGCGCAGCGCGGGCAGCGCGGTCTCCCGGACCCAGGCCGAGAGCTCGGCGCCCCGCCCGTCGGCGGCCCGGGCCTCCCACATCGCGGCGGTGGTGCTCACGCCCGCCCGCCCAGGGCCTGGTACGCCTGGCCGTGGAAGTCCGTGTGGGGGACGTGCACGTCGGTGACGGGCAGCGAGGAGTCCGCCGACAGGTCGAGGGAGGACGGCGCGCGGTCCCGCCAGACCATCTCGCTGCCGAGCGCGGCGACCATCGCCCCGTTGTCGGTGCACAGGCCCGGACGCGGCACCCGCAGCCGGATGCCGGCCTTGTCGCAGCGCTGCCGGGCCATCTCGCGCAGCCGGGAGTTGGCCGCGACGCCGCCGCCGATCATCAGGTGGTCGACGCCGTTGTCCTTGCAGGCCTTGACCGCCTTGCGGGTCAGCACGTCGGTGACCGCCTCCTGGAAGGACGCCGCGACATCCGCGATCGGCACCTCCTCACCGGCCCGGCGCTTCGCCTCCACCCAGCGGGCGACGGCGGTCTTCAGACCGGAGAAGGAGAAGTCGTACTCCGGGTCCTTGGGGCCGGTCAGGCCGCGCGGGAAGGCGATCGCCTTCCGGTCGCCCTCGCGGGCGGTGCGGTCCACCACCGGGCCGCCGGGGAAGCCGAGCCCGAGCACCCGGGCCACCTTGTCGAAGGCCTCGCCGGCCGCGTCGTCGATGGTCGCGCCGAGCGGGCGGACGTCGGTGGTGATGTCCTCGCTGAGCAGCAGCGAGGAGTGCCCGCCGGAGACCAGCAGGGCCATCGTCGGGGAGGGCAGGCGGCCGTGCTCCAGCTGGTCCACGCAGATGTGCGAGGCGAGGTGGTTGACCCCGTAGAGCGGCTTGTCCAGGGCCCAGGCGTACGCCTTGGCGGCGCTCACGCCGACCAGCAGGGCGCCGGCCAGGCCGGGGCCGGCGGTGACGGCGATGCCGTCCAGGTCGCTCGCCTTGACGCCCGCGGTGTCCAGGGCGCGCTGGATGGTGGGGACCATCGCCTCCAGGTGCGCGCGGCTGGCGATCTCGGGGACGACGCCGCCGAACCGGGCGTGGTCGTTGACGCTGGAGGCCACCGCGTCGGCGAGCAGGGTGGTGCCGCGCACGATGCCGACGCCGGTCTCGTCGCAGGAGGTCTCGATGCCGAGGACGAGCGGTTCGTCAGCCATGGGGGGTGTCCTTCTTCACGTCCGGTCGCGGGTGGTCCGCGGGTTCGTCGAGGTCTTCGGGGGCGGCGGCGCCGTCGGCGGCGGCGGCCGCGAGGTCGAGGCGCATCACCAGGGCGTCGACGTTGGCGGGCTGGTAGTAGCCGCGCCGGATGCCGACCGGCTCGAACCCGAAGCGCTCGTAGAGCCGCTGCGCGCGGGTGTTGTCCACCCGCACCTCCAGCAGCAGGTCCGCGCAGCCGCGCCGGGCGGCCTCCCGGACCAGGTCGGCGAGCAGCGCCGCGCCGAGGCCGGCGCCCTGGTGGCGGCCGTCCACGGCGATGGTCTGCACGTCGCCCTCGCCGGCCACCGCCATCAGCCCGGCGTAGCCGACGACCGTGCCGTCCGGGGCCTCGGCGACGGTGTAGTGGCGGGTGCCGCCGGGGCGGGCCTCGGCCAGCTCGGACCAGAACATGCCCGCGGACCAGGCGTCCTCGGGGAACAGCTCCAGCTCCAGCGCCAGCACCGGGGCGATGTCCCACCAGCGCATCGGGCGCAGCACGGCCGCGGGAGCGGCGGTGCGCACGGCCCCGTCGGTGCTCGGGCCGGTCACGCCGGGAGCACCGCCTTGTAGCCGGCCGGCACCTGGGCGTCCGGGCGGCGCAGGTAGAGCGGGGCGTTGGGCAGCAGGGCCCGGCCGGCCGCCAGCTCGGCGGCGGCGAAGTCGGCGAGCGCGCCGGCCGAGACGTGCTCGGGGCCCCGCGCGCCGGGGAAGGCGTCCGGGTAGAGCAGCGCACCGGCGCCGACCGAGCGCGCCGGCGGCGCCAGCTCGCCCGGGCGGTCCACCGACGGGCCCTCGGTGCGGCGGCCCCCGGCGTCGTAGGCGGCCCAGTAGACCTCCTTGCGGCGCGCGTCGGTGGCCACCGTGAACGGCTCGCCGGCCAGCCCCTCGGCGCGGGCCCGGTGGGCGATCGCGTCCAGGGTGCAGACGCCGTGCACCGGCAGGTCCAGGGCGTGGCCCAGCGCGGCGGCGGTCACCAGGCCGACCCGCAGGCCGGTGTACGGGCCCGGGCCGACGCCGACGGCGATGTCGGTCAGCCGGTGCTTGTCGACACCGGCCGCCCGCAGCACCTGGTCGATCGCGGGCAGCAGGAGTTCGCCGTGGCGCCTGGCGTCGACCTGGTCGGTCTCGGCGAGGACGGTCGTGCCGTCGTGGACGGCGGCGGTGACGGCGGGGGTAGCGGTGTCGAACGCGAGCAGCAGCACGGGTCAAGGTTAGACCGGTCGGGCGGTGACCTGTCGGGGCGCGGTCCCGTCCCGCCGCCCGGGGCGCGTGCGCCGCGCCCGCGGGTGCGTGCCCGGACCGGCGCGGGCGTGCCGCGCGGGCGTGCGCGCCGTGGATGTGCGCCGCCCGATCGAAAACCGGCCCGGCTGCGGAACACACGTCCGACGCGATGCGGACCGGACGGGCGAACCTGGCACGATGGGGCCGACGGTTTTGGGACGGCGGTGGGAGCACACGTGGCGAAGATGGGTCCTGGAGTGGTGGTCACGGGGCTGACCCTGGGGGCCCTGGCGGTGGTGAGCCTGCTGGCCTTCCAGGCCAACGGCGCGCAGGACCGCGCGGTCGCCGCCAATCCCGGTGCGAGCACCACCGCCTCGTCCGGCGGACCGGCCGCCTCGGCCACCCCGAGCGCCACGCCCACACCGACCGTCCCGACGCTGCCCGCCGCGGGCACCGGCACCGGGCTGCGGGTCGTCTACTCGGTCGGTTCGCACTACGTCTGGCTGATCGACCCGAAGAAGACCCCGCAGGTGGTGGCCGCCTTCCCGGTCACCCCGGGCACCGTCGAACCGCTCCCCGGCAGCTACCCCGTCTACAGCCGCACCCAGTCCACCACGGGCACCGACGGCAAGCAGATCGAGCACGTGGTGCGGTTCGCCCAGCAGAACGGCGTGGTGTTCGGCTTCAGCGCGGCCGTCGACGGCGCCACCGGCGCCCCGGCCCCCGCGCCGACGGCGTCCGCGTCGGCGTCGGGGACGCCGTCCTCGATCGGGAGCGGCACGGGCGGCACGGGCGGCGACCCGAAGACGGCCAAGACCGGCGGCATCCGCAGCAGCCGGGCCGACGGCCAGCTGCTCTGGGACTTCGCGCCGAAGGACACCAAGGTGGTCGTGATCGCCTGACCCGGGCGAACTGTACGGCTGCGCCGTGCGGCCGCGCTGTGCGGCCGGAGCGGGTCAGGCGGCGCGGCGGGTGTCGTGGGCGCGGCCGTCCGACGGCGACCGCTCGGCCCGCGCCTCGGCCTCCGGGCGGCGTTCGGGCGGGGTGGAGACCGCCTCCGCCGCCGCGCAGGCGGCCAGCAGGGCCCGCATCGGCTCCCCCGCGGCACGGCGGTCGGGCCCCTCGGCCCCGGTCCCGCGCGGTTCGCGCTCCGGGGCGGGCGTGGTGCTCGGCATGGCGCCTCCTAGTTAGGCAGACCTAACCTCAAAACCCATCCCACCACGCCCGGGACCCCGACCGCAACACCTTCCCGACAGCCTGTCGGCAAACCGTGACCGGGCCGGCCGGCGCCCGCCGGGCCCTCAGGCCAGCACGGACAGGTCGACGCCGTCCCAGCGCGGGCCGATCCCGGTCAGCAGCACCCGGCGCGGGTCCAGGTCGTCGGCCGCCGCCTCGGCGCCGATGGCCCGCTCGATCCGGACCTCCAGGCGGTCCTCCGAGAGGCGTTCGACCTTGCCCTCGCCCCACTCGACGACCACCACCGACTCGGGCAGCGAGACGTCCAGGTCGAGGTCCTCCATCTCGTCGAGGTCCCCGCCCAGCCGGTACGCGTCGACGTGCACCAGCGCCGGGCCGCCGACCAGCGACGGGTGCACCCGGGCGATCACGAAGGTCGGCGAGGTGACGGCGCCGCGCACCCGGAGGCCCTCGCCGAGGCCCCGGGTCAGCGTGGTCTTACCCGCTCCCAGCTCGCCGGAGAGCAGCACCAGGTCCCCCGGCCGCAGCAGCGCGGCCAGCTCCCGGCCGAGCCGGCCCATCCGGTCGGGGGTGGCGGCGGTGAGAGTGGCGTGCGAGCCCATGCGCGAATCAAGCCCTTCGGTCCGTACGGCGGCGCACCGGCTCTCGGGCGCCCCCGCTACCGTGCCACATCCCCGGCACCACCCGCGCCGGGCGTCCGCGGGGCCCGGCCCGCTAGGACTCCTCGACGGACGGGGGCGCGGGCGGGACGGCGGCGCCGCGGAAGCGGGCGGCCCGCTCGAACAGCGCGGCCAGCCGCTCGTCGACCGCGTCCGGGCGCTCCAGCATCACCAGGTGCCCGGCGTCCTCGACCAGGACCAGCTCGGCGCCCGGCAGTTGCTCGGCCATCACCTCGCCGTGGCCGGGCGGGGTCAGCAGGTCCTTGGTGCCCGTCAGCACCAGGGCGGGGATGCCGTGCAGCGCGGCGAGGGCCTCGGTCTTCTCGTGTGCCGAGAACACCGGGTAGAACTCGGCCACCACGTCGATGGGAGTGGCGTCCAGCATCTGCTCGGCGAACCGGGCCACGCCCGGGTCGACGTCCTTCCCGCCGAAGGAGAACCTCCGGTAGAGGACGGCGCTGACGTCCGCGCCCAGCCGGCGGGTCGCCTCGACCAGGTCCACCTGACGGCCGAGCAGCCTCATCATGCCCGGCGCGACCCGGCGGAACAGCCTGGCGCCCGCCTGCGGCAGGCCGAAGGTGACGGCGTCCCAGTTCCCGGCCAGGGTGCCGATCAGCGCCACGCCGGCCACCCGCTCGCGGAACAGCCCGGGGTCCTGGTCGGCCAGCGCCATCACCGTCATGCCGCCCATCGAGTGGCCGACCAGGACCAGCGGGCCGGTCGGCGCGACGGCGTCGAGCACGGCCTTGAGGTCGCCGCCCAGCTGGTCGATGCTGGCGGGCTCGCCGGCCAGGAAGGAGCGGGAGCGCTCGGAGCGGCCGTGGCTGCGCTGGTCCCAGAAGACCAGGCGAAGGTCGTCGCGGAAGGCGGCGCGCTGGAAGTGCCAGCTGTCCTGGTTGAGGCAGTAGCCGTGGCAGAAGACCACGGTCAGCGGCTCGGGCCCGCCGTCGGTGCCGTCGGAGCCGTTCCGGCCGTCGGTGCCGTCCAGTTCGACGTAGAGCTCGGTACCGTCCGCGGCGGCGACGGTGCGGGGGCGACCGCGCAGCGAGCCGTAGGGGGCCTTGGCGTCCAGTTCGGCGCGGGCCCGGCGGCGCATCGTCCGGCCGACCGTCAGCCGCTCGATCGCCACGCCCGCGGCCGCGCCGGCCGCGAGCACGCCGACCGAGATGCCGATCAGGCCGGCCCGGCTCACCCCGGTGGCCGTCCCGGCCGCCTTGACGGCGCGGGCCACGCCGCTCACCGCCCCCGCCGGGTCGGTGCCGGCCTGCTCGCTCATCCGAGCAGGTCCTCGTCCAGGCCGCCGACGTAGCGGCGCGGTACCCGGGGGCCGATCCGGGTCACGATCTCGTAGGAGATGGTGCCGCAGGCACGGCCCCAGTCCTCGGCGGTCGGCTCGCCGCGGTCGCCGTTGCCGAAGACCAGCACCTCGTCGCCGATCAGCGGGGTGTCGCCGCCGAGGTCGACGACGAACTGGTCCATCGCCACCCGGCCGGCCACGGTGCGCCACTTGCCGTCGATCTGCACCGGGCCGATGCCGCTGGCGTGCCGGGGGACGCCGTCGCCGTAGCCGAGCGGGACGAGGCCCAGGGTGGTCGGGCCGGGGGTGGTGTAGTGGTGGCCGTAGCTGACGCCGTGGCCGCCGGGGACGTGCTTGACCAGGGCCAGCCGGGCGGTCAGCGACATCACCGGGCGCAGGCCGAAGTCGGCCGGCGAGCCGACGTCCGGGACCGGTGAGAGCCCGTACATCGCCAGGCCCGTGCGGACCATGTCGAAGTGCGACTGCGGGAGCAGCAGGGTGGCCGGCGAGTTGGCCAGGTGCCGGACCTCGGGGCGCAGGCCGGCCGCCTCGGCGGTGGCCAGGGCGGCGCGGTAGGCGTCCAGCTGGGCCTGGATGGAGGGGTGGCCGGGCTCGTCGGCGGCGGCGAAGTGCGACCAGACGCCGACCACGGTCAGCAGGCCGTCCAGCTCGGCGCGGCGGGCGGCGGCGACCAGCTCGGGCCAGTCGTGCGGCTGGCAGCCGTTGCGGCCGAGGCCGGTGTCGGCCTTGAGGTGGACCCGGGCGGGGATCCCGGTGGCGCGGACGGCGTCGAGCAGCTCGGTGAGCGCCCACTGGCCGCTGACCGAAATGTCGAGGTCGGCGAAGAGCGCCTCCCGCCAGGGGCCGCCGGGGGTCCACAGCCAGCAGAGGATGCGGGCCTGGTCCGGCCGGATGCCGGCGGCGCGCAGCGCGAGCGCCTCGTCCGGTGTGGCGGTGCCCAGCCAGCGGACTCCTGCGGCGACCGCCTCCCGGGCGCACCGGACGGCGCCGTGCCCGTAGGCGTCCGCCTTGACCGCGGCCATCACCGTGGTACCGCCGATGCGCTCGCGCAGCGCGTCGAGGTTGCCGCGCAGGGCGGCGAGATCGATGGTCACCTCGGCCCGCGCGCCTTCGGTGAGGGTGGCCATAACGGTCGTCTTCGCAGTTGTCATCAGGGTCAGTCTCCCAGACGTCCCAGGGTCCTCGCCGAACAGCCCGTCGGCACACCGCCCCCCACAACCCCCACCCCCTCCGGACGCCCCCGAATCACACCCCGGTTCCCGCCCGTCCCCGAAGCCCCGAAATATGCAGACCGGTCTACATAGGCGGCTCGGTGGAGTGGGGAGTGGGGCCCCCCCCCGGGCCCCACCCCCCGGGCCCCCCCCCCCCGCCCCCCCCCGCCGCCCCACCCCCCCCCCCCCCCCGCCCCCCCCCCCGCC